>JANLVW010000277.1:0-8115 GCA_031364205.1 Ferruginibacter sp. | reverse complement strand
AACGCATCGCCAGTGCTGATAATAATGTTTGCATCTTTACCAACTTCAATACTTCCGGTTTTATCTGCAATGCCTAAAATTTTTGCTGCATTTAAAGTAATTGACTGCAAAGCTTCTTCTTTTGTTAGACCGTAAGCGGCGGCAGTGCCTGCACAAAACATTAAGTTTCGGCCCGTGGTAGTTGCATCTTCGTCAGTTAATGCAAACAATACTCCTGCCTTTTGCAAAGCTGCAGGAGTTTTAAAAGGCTGGTCAATATCATCATCAACCATTACAGGCAATTCGTGTGTTTGCCCAAGAATTACAGAGATGTTATTTTGTTTAAGAAGCGGCGCAATTTGCCAGCTTTCCTCTGCACCCACAAGGGTTACATCAAAACCAAATTCATTTACAAAATCAATAGCCGTAAGTATTTCCTTTACAACGTTGCAATGTATAAACAGCTTTTGGGTTTTATTAAACAAACCCTTTACAGATTCAAGTTTTAAGTTTGTACCTGCATTGGTTGATGCATTATACATTTTTGCCTGTCTAAAAAATTGCTTTACAGTTTCAATTCTGTCTCTTGAAATTTTTAAAGGATCACCGGTAGGTAAATCGCCATTTCTGTTAGGCCTAACGATTAATGATGGCATGTAAAAATGCAAAGCATTATCTTTTTTGTAAACAGCATCTTCCCAGTTCCATGCATCAAACTGCACTACAGAAGATGTACCTGCAATCAAAGATCCTTGGGGTACTACATTTGCAAATAAAATACCATTGCTGCGTAGCGTATTTATTATTTTAGATGCAGTATTATAAGCAACTATACTTTTTACATTAGGGTTGAATTCACCTAACTCATTAAAATCATTGCTGCCTTTTACCTGGCTGCCAATTTCTCTTAACCCAATATTTGTGTTGCTTAAAATAAAACCCGGGTAAACCTGCATGCCCGTCGCATCTACAACATTTACATTGCCTGAAGGTGCTGTTAAATCAGCTCCAACCTTTTCAATTTTTCCATTATTTATAAGGATAGAAGTATTGGTTAAAACCAAGCCTGTACCTGTGTGTATTGTTCCGCTTTTAATAAAAGTAAAACCTTTGTAACTAACAGCAGGCGAAATATTATCCTGTGCTTTTGACACAGAACAAAATGCAAGTGATGAAAGTATTATTATATATTTTTTCATTTAATATTTTTTAGCCTCAATAATTTTAAAAGCAATTGTTTGTAACCCTTTGTTTTTACTAACAAACTATTTTTCATCAGTATTTTCAATCTCTAACAATCCATGTGCATGGTCATATGTTTCGCACTCGTTCAATGTTTTCATTGAAGCTTTAGCCGGGGTTGTTGCTCCACCATCTTTTTTCTCATCTAATAATTTTTGAATGATTCTGTTGCGCTCCATGGCTATCTCTTTTCTCATCACTAGATCTTTTTCAAAATCGTAATAAACAATTCCATCAACCAACGTTTTTTCAGCTCTTGCATAAACGCTTAATGGATTATCGCTCCACAATACAAGGTCAGCATCTTTTCCTTTTTTTATGCTGCCGGTTTGTTTGTCAATATGTAACATTTTTGCAGGGTTAATGGTTACCATATCAAACGCCTGCTCTTCTGTAAGTCCGCCATATTTTACAGACTTTGCAGCTTCCTGATTTAGTCTGCGGGCCATTTCGGCATCATCGCTGTTAATAGCAACGTTTAAACCTACTTTAATCATAATTGCAGCATTGTATGCAATAGCATCCTGCGTTTCCATTTTGTAAGCCCACCAATCACTAAAAGTAGATGCGTTTGCACCATGGGCTTTCATTTTATCAGCCACTTTGTAACCTTCTAAAATGTGTGTGAAAGTGTTGATGGTAAAGCCGAATTTTTCAGCCATACGCATGGTTTCTATAATTTCACTTTCAACATAACTGTGGCAGGTAATAAATCTCTTTTTATTCATTATTTCTACCAGTGCATCAAGTTGTAAATCTCTTCTCACATTTTTTGCATCACTTCCTTTCAATGCATTTTCATACTCTTTTGCTCTGGTAAATGCATCCATCTGTAACTGCTCCACTCCCATTCTGCTGTCAGGAAAACGATTGTTGTTTTGTGCCGGCGTACGTTTTACGTTTTCGCCCAATGCAAATTTTATAAACCCATCAGCCCCTGCAAATTTTAGTTCAGTATCATTTACACCCCAACGGTGTTTTATTAATTGTGTTTGTCCGCCAATTGTATTGGCGCTACCATGCAGAATATGAGATGTTGTAACACCGCCACCAAGCTGTCTGTAAATATCTACATCATCAGGGTCAAGGTTGTCGCCAATGCGCACTTCAGATGTTACAGACTGGCCAACTTCATTTACGGAAGCTGTTGCAATATGGGAGTGTTCATCAATAATACCTGCGGTTAAATATTTACCCGTACCATCAATTATTTTTGCATTTCCTACACTTAAATTTTTTCCTATTCCTGTTATTTTTCCATTTTCAATTAGCACATCTGTATTGGTTAAAGCTCCTTCTTTTTCGCTTGTCCAAACGGTAGCATTTCTAAATAAAATAGTTTCAGCCTGAGGTAAAACTTTATAACCATAAGCCATATTAGGGAAGGTGAGCGAACCCATTGAAATAACTTTCTCTTTTTTTACACTGTCCATTTTGTTTGGTAAAACTCCATCAAAATTTGCAGTCCATAAAACCATATTGCCGGTACTGTCGGTTCCCGTACCATTCCATTGTTTACCGTTATTTGTACCACTAAGCCGGTAACCTTTTTTACCTTTTTTTGTTTCACTAAAATTAATTTTAACGAGCTTACCATCGTTGCTGTATTGAGTTGAAATTGTATCTGCACTGATTAGATCTGCAACAGCATTGTCTTTTACTTCTAAAGCAAAAGATTTATTTATTGTAGGAGAAGAAATCTTCACTGTATAACGACCACGGGTTGAATTGCTCACATCATCTTTTACAGTATTTTTTTCACCCTGTATCCAGTTTTGAAGTATTACTGTTTTTTCAGCAAACACAGGACCGCTTGTTATAATAAAATTTGCAAGTTTGCCGCCTTCAATACTCCCGGCTTCGCTGTACATATTTAGTAATTGTGCAGGATTTTTTGTTAGTGCATTTAAAGCTGCTTGCTCTGAAAGACCATACTGCATAGCTTTGCGAAGGTTTGGTAAAAATTGTTTTGGATCTTTTAGATCAGCTGAGGTAATACAAAAATTAATTCCTTTCTTTTCAAAAGCAGCAGGGTTCGATGGTGCCATTTCCCATTGTTTAAGATCGGCCAAAGAAACAAATCTTGTATCGTTGTTATCCTCAACATCTATAGCAATCGGAAAGTTCAATGGCAAAATAAAACTTGCTTTTGTACCCTTAATTTCATTTATACGCTGATATTCATTTTGTCCGGCTTTTATGATAAACTGCAAACCCGTCTCATCACCAATTCTATCTGCCCGCAAATCATTCCATTTATCATTTGCTTCAAATATTTGTGGAAGAGCCAGGTTGTTGTTCCAGGCCTGTAAACTTAGATTTGTTCCTTCTGCCGCAGGTTTGTTTTTATACCACTGGCCATCAATAAACGTTTGACGCAACAAAGCAATGCAGCCCATTAAACTTCCCGGATAACTTTGTGTAGATGTCCCTTTATTAAATGAATAGAAAGAAGCTGCTTTTTCTTTAATCATTGTAAGATTTTCTTTTCTGTCGCTGAGATCAACAACAGCACCTGTGCCACGTGCTATACCATCTTTTTGATGGGTAAGTACAATACCAAAACCATTTTCTCTTAATGTTTTCGCCTTTGTTTCATCAGCATTAAACAGCAAAGCTGCATTCACTTCTGATTTGATAGCCTGGTTCCAGCCAAATGCACCTTTAGTATTTGTATTTAATTGTGCAGCTGCAAAAAAATTAAATCCGCCAGCATTACGAATGGGCGTTGTAACTCCATAATCGCTGTAGATATCTATAAAAGACGGATAAATAAATTTACCCGAACAGTCTGTTACAATTGCATCAGCAGGAATGGCAATTCCATTTCCAACTGCAACAATTTTACCCATTTTTATGATGAGTGTTGCATTGCTTAAGGTGATTTGAGCATCTTTCACAATGCTGGCATTTGTAAAAGCATACGTTACATTTCTAACATCGGCTACGCCATTTACAGGTGAAGTAATCTGACTTTTTACGTTGTTTGAAAAAAATGCAAATAAAAATAACAGCGAAGCCGTCTTTAAAAATGTCATAGGAGTATTTTTAATAATAAATTTTGGTAGAAGTTTGTAATTTAATAAAACAATAGGAAAGTTGATAACATAATAAATTAAAGCCCCATTAAACCTTCAGTTACATATTGTTAAACGTTGTTTATGGTTGAGAATTGCAAACAATAGTTTCGTTATTTTTACCCGATGAATATTGCCACATATATTGATCACACAATACTTAAACCAACTACTCTAATTGCAGATGTTAAAACGTTATGTAAAGAAGCAAATGAAAACAGCATGGCAGCAGTTTGTGTGCCGCCCATGTTTGTAAAACAGGCTAAATCTTTGTTACAAAATAGTGACGTAAAAGTAGCAACCGTTATTGGCTTCCCTTTTGGTTACAGCGCTGTGGAAGCTAAACTCGCAGAAATGTTGTTGGCAATTGTAGATGGAGCAGATGAGCTTGATATGGTTATCAATATTTCAGCATTAAAAAATAATGACTGGCAATATTTGGCCGGAGAAATAAACGCAATTTTACCAATAATTAGAGCCAAAAAAAAGATACTTAAAGTAATTATAGAAAGTGGATTATTAACAGATGAAGAAATAATAAAATGTTGCGACTTATATGGTTTGGCCGGAGTTGATTTTTTGAAAACTTCTACAGGTTATGCCGAAACCGGTGCAACAGTTCACGCAGTAAAACTGATGAGAAAACACCTTGCTGATACTGTTAAAATAAAAGCAAGTGGCGGTATAAGAACTTTTAATTTTGCAAAAGAATTAATTGAGGCAGGGGCTGACAGAATTGGCTGCAGCAGCAGTTTAAAAATTATTGAAGAAAGTAAGAATGAATTAAACAATTTTGAAAATGATACAAATAAATAAAATGAAGTGTTTTAGTTTTTTGTTTGCCCTTTTTTGTTTTACAAAACTTAATGCTCAAAAAATAAATGATACAATTATTTCGGGTACTGCAACTGTTATAAAAGATGCACGTATAGATATTCTTGGCAAAAAAATGGCAGAATATAACAGCAGCTTAGGTACAGTTACTTATGCAAACGGGCTTATATCTGCCAAAGGTTACAGGTTGATGGTGGTTAGTACAAATGACAGACCATACGCTATGAAAATAAGAGCACAATTGTACCAGATGTTCCCTGACCAAAAACAGTATATGAGTTTTCAGATGCCTAATATAAAAATTAAGTTTGGTAATTTTTTAGATAAAGCAGATGCCGAAAAAGTTCGTAAACAAATACTTGGAACAAAACTCGTTACTTCTAATATTTATATTTTACTTGAAACCATAGAAGTAAAACCTCCCAAAGAAGAAAAGGAAAAAGATTAAGGTTTTGAATGGTACACAATCAATTGTAAATGGGGACTGAGCATTTTAAACCAATATTAAAATCACTTTTTATCAAGTTTATTTTATAGCATAGCTTAACCTCGAACTCGAAATTATAACTTTAAACCCGCAACTAATTTAATGCTAGAAAAAATAAAAACACTTTCTGCAAAATACAAAAACGAATTTATAAATATCCGCAGAGAAATACATGCCAACCCTGAATTAAGTTATATAGAATTTGAAACTTCTATATATATACAAAACAAACTTACCCAATGGGGCATTCCATTTGAAATAAAAGCAAATACCGGTGTGATAGGATTGATTAGAGGAAGAAATGCAGATGAAAGAATAATTGCCCTTCGTGCAGATATGGATGCACTGCCGATTGTGGAGGAAAATGATGTGTTTTATAAATCAAAAAATCATGGTGTAATGCATGCCTGCGGGCATGATGTACATACTACCTGCTTGCTTGGTGCGGCCAAAATATTAAACGAAACAAAAGATGATTGGGCAGGTACTGTAAAATTAATTTTTCAGCCCGGAGAAGAAAAGAATCCGGGTGGTGCAAGTCTTTTAATTAAAGAAGGAGTGCTTGAAAACCCAGCACCACAAAAAATATTTGCATTGCATGTGCACCCTGGTATGGAACCCGGGCAATTTAGTTTTAGAGGTGGAATGGTAATGGCAAGTGCCGATGAGATTTATATAACTATAAAAGCCAAAGGTGGCCATGCCGCTGCACCACAGCATACTGCAGACACTATTTTAATTGCATCACAACTCGTCGTTTCTCTACAACAAATTATCAGTAGAAACAACGATCCATTTAACCCAAGTGTACTTTCTATAACATCAATACAAGGCGGTAATACAACAAACGTAATACCCAGCGAAGTAAAACTGATGGGGACATTTAGAGCTATGAATGAAGTTTGGCGTTATAAAGCACATGAGCTTATAAAAAATCAAACGGAATTGCTGGTAAAATCTATGGGAGGTGAAGTGGATTTAAAGATTGATGTCGGATATCCTTTTGTAAATAATAATGAAGAATTGAGTGCGGCTGCAAGAAAGCTTGCAGAAGAATTTGCCGGTGCAAGCAATGTTACCGAAACAGAGCTGAGAATGGGCGCAGAGGATTTTGCTTATTATTCGCACCTTATTCCTGCATGTTTTTTTAGACTTGGCGCAGGTAATAAAGAAAAAGGAATTACCAATATGGTACATACGCCCGTTTTTAATGTTGATGAAGATGCCATTGAGCATGGCATTGGTATGTTGGCATGGCTTGGCATGAATGGATAATGTTTTTAGTTCGCATAATTTTTTGTAAAATTTTATGATTACATGAAATTATTCAATGATGGGGCTTAGCTTTAAATATGCTGAATAAAATCCTTATTTATTTATATTTAACTGTTGTGCTATTTGCAGCCTGTAATACTTCAAAAAAAACGACTTCAAATAACGACATTTACAATAAACCATTGAGTGCAAATTTTGATTTTCAGGGTCATCGTGGCTGTCGAGGATTAATGCCTGAAAATACAATCCCTGCCATGTTAAAGGCCATTGATTTAGGTGTAACGACTTTAGAGATGGATATTGTTTTTACAAAAGACAATGTCGCTATTTTATCACACGAGCCTTTCTTCAACCACGAAATTTCTACAAAACCTGATGGACAAAATATTAATGAAGCTGAAGAAAAAAGTTTTAATATTTATAAGATGACTTTTGCGCAAACGCAAAAGTATGAAGTAGGTTTAAAGCAACATCCAAGGTTTGAAAAACAACAAAAATTAAAGGTAAGTAAACCATCTCTTTCGTCATTAATTGACAGCGTTGAAACCTATGCCACAATTAATAATAAGCCTAAGTTATTATATAATATAGAAACGAAAACAACCCCTGAAACAGATAAAATATTTCATCCCTTACCGGCAGTATTTGTAGATATGCTGATGAAAGTTATTCAACAGAAAAAAATTGAAGAGAGAGTTATAATTCAATCATTTGACAGAAGAACATTGCAATATCTCCATAAAAAATATCCATCTGTAAAAACTGCATTCCTTGTTGAAGGTTTAGATAAAAACAGTTTTAGAAAACAGTTAAAAGATCTGGGTTTTAACCCAACAATATACAGCCCCGAGCAGGTGCTTGTAAATCCCAATTTAATTAAGGAATGTCATAAAAGAAATATTGAAATAATTCCATGGACAGTAAATGATAAAAAGGAAATTACAAAACTTAAAAAAATGGGTGTTGATGGAATTATCAGTGACTATCCTGATCTTTTTAAATCTATAAAATAAACTTTTACCTTATTTATTATTACGCTGCTAAATATTTTAACTGCTAATTGTTTTACGAAAGGATAATTTTTTATGCTTATGTATTTTATCTTTGCCGGAACACTCTCCCTAAAGAAAAAAAATAAATGAAGATGACCGAAAAATTTACCCTTGCTCATGCCCAAAGCCTGGATGAAAATGATGAACTAAAATATTGCCGGGATAAATT
>JANLVW010000289.1:0-4153 GCA_031364205.1 Ferruginibacter sp. | reverse complement strand
TATTTTACCTTCTGGCCTTTTAGATTTATCCTGAGGATTCATTACCTGCACTTTGACCGTATCTCCATGAAAAGCTCTCCCAAAATCATTTGGTTTTACAAGAATATCTTTTTCTCTGTCTTCTACAATAACAAAGCCCATTCCACTGCGGCTTATTTCCAGTTTACCTTTTAAAATTTCTGATTGTGATGATTTTTTTTTACCGTTTGCAGTATGCTGTTTATTCATAATGATTTTTCTGCTGTCTTAATTCTTTGCAATGTACAAAATATATTTTTTAAGGGTAGGATTGTGGCGATAAGCCCCTAGGATTTTTCAGCATTTGTAACGGGATGTCCGTAGTAATCCTCTCTCCGCTACGCTGCGTTACGGATTACTACTTCCCATCCATGAGCCCTTGGGCAACATAACTTTTATCAACACTTTTAAGAAGATTAAGTATTTACTTTAACAGTCTAAAGAAAATTCGTACGATACCAATCTAAAATTAACGTCTCAATTCTACAAACTTACCCTGCTTCCATCAGCAAAAAACGCAAGCAGATCCTGCATGTTTTCTTTTAAAATGCCTGAGCCTTCATCAAAAAAAGCATCTTTATTTTTTTTTGAAGCCTTACTATCTGTAGATTTTTTTATGGCAGCCTTGGCATTTATAGCAGCATCAAAATAAGATCCTATATTTTTTTCGTAAAAAGAATTTACACTTTCAATTGTTATTAAAATATCTTCATATTGTTCTATGATACCGTAAATATCTTTTACATTATCTATCGTATGTCTACGGGGAACGCTGTCATACAAAGAAGTTATTTCAGAAATTATGTTCATATTATTAGAGGTGTAAGCACAAATGTAAGGCTAACAAAAAGTAATCAGCACTTACTTTAAGTACATTTTAACCTTACTCGGAAATAAAAGCGCTTTTTAAAATGTAATTTTATAAATAATAAGATGGACAAATATTTTAAAATATTGCAGGATGCCTACATTGGTTATGCCAATTTTTTCGTTAATGAAATTTTGACACCGAGCTGGCATAATTATTTTTACTGGCTTGTAGGTGCCTCTACTCTTATTTGGATTGCAGAAATATTGTTTCCCTGGAGAAAAAACCAGCCTTTAATTAGGGAACATTTTTGGTTGGACGCCTTTTATCTTTTTTGGAATTACTTCTTGTTCGCATTGATTGCTTACAACGCATTAAGCATGGTCGCTGTAAATGCCTTCGAAGATTTTCTGGGCTTTTTTGGTGTAAGAAATTTAGTAGCTCTCAATGTTGCTACCTGGCCAAAATGGTCACAGCTTCTTTTTATATTTATTTTTAGAGATTTTATGCAGTGGGCAATACACAGACTTTTACACAACGTAAAATGGATGTGGGAGTTTCACAAAGTTCACCATAGTACAGAAGAAATGGGTTTTGGTGCTTTAATGCGCTATCATTGGATGGAAAATATAATTTACCGCAGCCTCGAATACATACCGCTGGCAATGATTGGATTTGGCATAAGCGATTTCTTTATTGTTCACATTTTTACACTCGTTACCGGCCAACTCGGGCATGCAAATTTAAAAATAAATTTAGGCCCTTTTAAATATGTTTTTAATGGCCCGCAAATGCATCTTTTGCATCATGCTAAACATATGCCTGAAAACCATCTAAACGGTTTTAATTATGGCATTACATTAAGTGTATGGGATTATATTTTTCGTACTAATTACTGGCCTAAAGATGATGCTTATCTCCCAATTGGATTACCTGATGAAGACCAAATGCCCAAAGATTTTATTGGCCAAAATATCAGGCCATTTAAAAGAGTATTAGGTAAAAACTAAACAGTTTTTAAAATTTAAAATTCCATGTAACTGCTGGAATTATTGGAAACAAAGAAACCTGTTTTGCCTGAACTTTTAATGACCCATCATATGGACTTCCTGTTTGGTCGTAATAAATAAAGTAAGGGTTCTGCCGGCTGTAAGCATTGTAAATACTGAATACCCACTCCGTTTTAAGTTTTCTGCCTTCATTCTTTTTTGGTGTAAGCACAGCAGCTAAATCTAATCGGTGATAAGATGGTAAACGGTATTGGTTAATGTTGCTGTACTCTTGTGTAAGCACACCACCAACGATGTAAAACCGTTGCGGTAGAGTTGTTGCGTTGCCAGTGCCATAAACAAATGTTGCAGAAAATTTCCATTTTTTATTGAGGTTGTACAATGCTACAATACTCATATCATTCCTACGGTCATATTTGGCAAAGTATTTATTTCCCTCGTTTAGTTTATCAAATTTTCTGTAGGTCCAGCTAAGTGTATAGCCTATCCATCCGGTCAATCTGCCTTTTATTTTATTAATAAAAAGTTCTGTGCCATAACTCCATCCTTTGCCAAAAGTAAAATCATCTTCAGTATCTTTTAAAGTATTTGGCGTGTAACCTTCTCTGTACTCAATTTGGTTTTCCATCTTCTTGTAATAAACTTCAAGCGATGTTTCGTAGGTATTTTCTTTTAAATTTTTAAAAAAACCCGCAGCATATAACATACTGATTTGTGGCTTTACTTTATAAGTGCTTGGCACCCATAAATCCGTAGGCAATGTTGTACCTGCATTGCTTACCAAATGTATGTATTGCAGGTTTCTTGTTACAGAAGCTTTAATTGATGTTGCTTCATTTAATTCGTACCGTGCGGTAAGTCTCGGTTCTAAACCACCATATGTTTTTACAGGCTGCCCTTTTTTGAATACAGTACTATCCAATCTGTTACCAAACAAATCAGTATTAAAAATTTTGTAAGCTCCTATTTGTTGAAAACCGCTGTACCTAAGGCCTGCATTTATTTTTATTTTGTTGGAAATGTCCCAATCATCCTGCACATAAACCGCTGCCTCATGTGCAAATTTTATTTGTGCATTCTGTGGATTAAAAACAACTGAATCTTGCTTACCGCTCACAACAGAAGGTTTAAATCGATGATAAGTATACAACCAGCCAAATTTTATTTTATGTTTTGAGGCGGGGTAAAAATCATAATCCTGTTTCAAACTTATATCTCTTATACCCGATGCGAGTTGTATCTGAAAATTATTTTGAAGGCCATTAAATGTAAAGTTGTAATCGTTGTAAACCAGGGTAGTATTTGTAAACAGTTTGTTATTAAAAACATGGTTCCAACGAAGTGTTCCTGTAGCATTTCCCCATGGAATATTTACTTTTAAGCTTTGTTTGCCGTTTCTAAAATCAAAAACATCTCTGCCAAAGTATCCGCTTAAATAAACCCTGTCTTTTTCACTGAATTTATAATTTGCTTTTGCGTTAAGATCATAAAAGTAATATCCCGAACCATAAAAAGCACTGGTCTTTTTTATAAAGCCTTTTGCAAGCGCATCAACATATGTACGTCTTCCAGAAATTATAAAAGATGATTTGTCTTTCTTTATTGGACCCTGCACTGAAAGCCTTGACGCTATTAATCCGAGCCCACCCTCAACCTGGTATTTTTGATTGTTTCCTTCCTTCATGCTTATATCCAAAACACTCGATAAACGACCACCATATTGTGCGGGCATACCGCCCTTTATAAGCGATACATTTTTTATAGCATCAGCATTAAATATGGAAAAAAAACCAAACAAATGACCGGTATTATAAACAATTGCATCATCAAGCAGTATTAAATTCTGATCTGGTCCACCACCACGAACATATATGCCAGAACTGCCTTCACCTGCATTACGAACACCCGGCAACAATTGAATAACTTTTAATAAATCAACTTCACCCAAAAAGGCAGGAACACTTTTAATCTGTTCAATAGGTAAACTTATTTTACCCATTTGTGCAGTTCTTACATTGTTATCTCTTTTAGTGGCTATTACCACAACTTCCTCTGAAAGTGCCGTGGCATTTAAGAGCGAAATATTTATGGAAGTATCTTTTGTTAAGGAAATATTTATTGAAGATGATCTGTAACCTACATGAGAGATCAATATCTGATAATTTCCGGAATTGAGTGTAATAGAATAAAAACCGTACTGGTTACTGATGATAGCGCTGTTTTTTCCTACAACAGCAACATTTGCAGCAATAATTGTTTCATCACTTGAAGCATCTTTTACATAACCGCTGATGGTAAATTTTTGTGCAGAAAGCTC
>JANLVW010000231.1:0-2173 GCA_031364205.1 Ferruginibacter sp. | reverse complement strand
GCCTGCCTGTCAAACTGCAAACCCCACCCTTTTTTATCTGAATATATTTTAATAAAACTTGCACCAAAATATAAAATAAAGGAAGTGTAAAACACAAACAACAGTACCAGCACCATTGAGCCCGATGGACCGTACAGTGTGCCTACATTGCCCTTTACCAGTAATGCTTTTAAAATAAAGCGCCCGCCAATAAAAAGGATGCCGGTTAGGAGCCCGCCAATGATGGAGGCTTTCCACCTTGGACGACCATGCGTAAGAAACCTAAACAAAATTACAAACCAGGTAGATACAATGAGGGCTGCAGTTACTTCACTAAACACAATTTTAAAATAAATACTACCGCCACCAAATATCTCTTCTATATAATTGCCGCCAAGGGTTTCTATACTTCTCAACAACAACTCTGCAAAAAACAAAATACCTACAAACAGAATAACGGCAAATGATTTTAACCTGCTGCCAAGGCCTCCAGCAAAGCTTTCTTTTTCTTTGTCCTTTATAGCCCATATTTGCTCAAAAGAATCTCTGATAACTGCAAAAAGAGTGGTGGCAACAAACAACAAAAATATGAAACCCGGTATAACAACATAATTACTGTGGCTGAAGCCTCGGATGCTGCTGATAACCTCTCTTACCTGCTGCGCTCCCTGATCACCAAGGCTTTGGCTAAGGTTTTCTAAAAGTCCTCTGCCTATCATTTTAGGAGCAGTAAGTAACCCAAAGAGTTGAGCTAGGATAAATATTATGGGTGGCAATGCAAATGTGGTAAAAAATGCTGTTGCACCTGCGAGCCTCAGCGGATCATTCCTGCGCAGCAGTTGCAGCGATGGCAACAGGCTACCTGCAAGCATACCTAGTTCTGTTTGATTTTTGCCGGACTGTATCATTGCAATAAAGATAGTATTGGAAGCTGTTTGAAAGTTCAGCTGATAACAGTAAACAAATCCGTTATTAGGAAATTAATAATGTTCGGAATTACCAGTTTAATTAAACCTACAGGCAATTAAATAATGATAACTTATTCCTGCAAGGCTAACTTCGAAAAATTAATGTCGCCACTTTATATTTGCCGTATTTCTTTTTCGGTTTTCTGGTATTGGGTTTAATAATGAATCACTTAATAATTTCATCTCCATGTCCACCACCAAAAATACCATCATTACCGGTGCAGCCGGCAAGCCAATAGCCATTGATATTTTTTATACTGATGCTGAAGCAGCCAAGCCCGTAGTAGTTTATGCGCATGGGTTTAATGGTTTTAAAGACTGGGGCAATGCAGATTTGATTGCGCAACAATTTGCAGCAGCAGGTTATGTTTTTGTAAAGTTCAACTTCTCCCACAACGGCACCACCCCCGAGCACCTGCAAGACTTCGTGGACCTGGAAGCCTTTGGCAATAACAGTTATACCAAACAGTTGTATGAAGTAGACTGCGTGGTTAACTGGGTGTGCGATGAAAACAATATTCACTACAAAGCCATAGACAAAAACGATATCTGTTTAATTGGCCACAGCATGGGCGGTGGCATTGCTACGCTGTATGCTGCCAAAGATTCACGCATAAAAAAACTCATTACTTGGGCAGGCATTAGCGAGTGCAAAACACCATGGACCAACTGGAGCGAAGAAAAAATACAGGCATGGAAACGCAGCGGTGTAGAATATTATCTTAATGGACGTACCAAACAAAACATGCCGCTCTATTACCAGTTGTACCAAGATTATTTAGACAATGCCGCAGCCTTAAATATTGAAACTGCCATGCGCAGCCTTACCATTACAGTACTTATTTGCCATGGGAGTTTAGATACGGCTGTGCCAATAGAAAAAGCTCATGACCTGCACAACTGGCAACCATCATCCATTTTATTTACCGTAGATAGCGATCATGTTTTTGGTCGCACACATCCCTGGAATTTACCCGAACTGCCCGGGGCTATGCAAGCTGTAGTAAATGAAACCATTCGTTTTATTGAGATATAGTATAGTGTATGTTTCAAGCAAAGAAAATAAGGAGCAAATAAACAAAGTGGCTCTTTTAACCTCTCGATCTTTGCGAGAGAAAAAAAGTTTCTCGAAATAAAATCATGTTGCATTCATTTTTTATGCAATTTAATCGATGCACAAACCCCATGTAAACTTGCTCCAAGCCTTATTGCGGTGGGAAATGATT
>JANLVW010000216.1:0-8731 GCA_031364205.1 Ferruginibacter sp. | reverse complement strand
GCTGCTATTTTTTTGTAAGCCTTTGGCTAACAAAAAGTATATTCACTTCTATCGTGCTTAGAACTTCCACTCCTTATCTTTTTTCATCTTTTTTAACTCCATTTCAAATACCTATTTATTAATTCTATCCTGCAAAATCTAATGTAATCATTAACTTTGATCACTTACAAAAACAGTAATAAATCATGGCATTAATTAAAAGTATTTCGGGCATAAGAGGAACGATAGGAGGTAGGCCCGATTATAATCTTACACCGGTTGATATTGTAAAATTTTCAGCAGCTTATGGTATGTGGCTTAAAACACAATCCTTTGCTAAAAGGGGTAATATTAAAGTTGTAATTGGAAGGGATGGGAGAATAAGCGGCAAAATGGTAAGTAATATTGTGGTTTCAACCTTAAGCGCATTGGGTATTGATGTTATTGATACCGATTACAGCACCACACCAACAGTTGAAATGGCTGTGGTTTCCTTGGAGGCAGATGGCGGTATTATTCTTACAGCCAGTCACAATCCAAAAGAATGGAATGCTCTAAAATTATTAAATAGCAAAGGCGAATTTATTAGTGCTGCTGAAGGTGAAATTATCTTACAAAATGCCGCTGCAGAAAACTTTGATTTTGTTACGGTTGATCAGTTGGGTAAAATATCTACAAATGAAACTACACTTACAGATCATATAGAAAAAATTCTTGCATATAATGCAGTGGATGTTTCGGTAATAACTGAAGCAAATTTTTCTATTGTTGTTGATGTGGTAAATTCTACTGGCGCTATCGCTGTCCCTGCATTACTAGAAAAACTTGGTGTTAAAAATATTTCCCTTTTGAATGGAGAAATTACCGGAGAATTTGCACACATTCCCGAACCATTACCCGAAAACCTGCTTGATTTAAGCAGAGAAGTGGTTCGTCAGAATGCATCACTTGGTATTGCTGTAGATCCTGATGTGGACAGACTTTGCTTTGTTTGCGAAGATGGAACTATGTTTGGCGAAGAATATACACTTGTTGCTGTTGCAGATTATTTATTGGGGATTACAAAAGGCAACAGCGTAAGCAATATGAGCAGTACGAGGGCTTTAAAAGATGTAACTATAAAACATGGCGGCGAATATTTTGCAAGTCCAGTTGGAGAAGTAAACGTGGTAAATAAAATGAAGGAAGTAAATGCAGTAATTGGCGGAGAAGGAAACGGTGGTATAATTGTGCCTGATTTACATTATGGTCGGGATGCTTTAATTGGAATTGCTTTGTTTCTTACACAACTGGCAAAGAGCCAAAAAACGATACGGCAGTTGCGTAATACCTACACAGATTATTACATGAGTAAAAATAAAATTTTTTTGGAAAAAGATACAGACGTAAAATCTATTTTTGAAAATATAAAAACTAAATATAAAAACCAGCCTATCAATACGGATGATGGTTTAAAAATAGAATTTGATAATGACTGGGTACATCTTCGCACAAGTAATACCGAACCAATTATTAGAATTTATGCTGAGAGTAATCATTTAACCACTGCAGATAATATTGCAAAAAGATTAATGAATGATATCAAAGAAGCAACTATTTAGTAAATTTCTGGGAATCAAATTTACTTTTTAGAATGTAAATCTAATATCATAATTCTTTATCTCACATCTAATGTCTGTTAATGGAAAGAATATACCTAGATAATGCTGCTACAACTGCACTTGACCCTTCAGTGCTGGAAAGCATGATGCCTTTTTTAACAGAAAAATTTGGCAACCCATCATCTATTTACTCATATGGAAGGGAAGCCAGAATGGCGGTTGAAACTGCAAGAAAATCTGTAGCAAAACTTTTAAATGCAAATCCGGCAGAAATATTTTTTACAAGTGGAGGTACCGAAAGCAGCAACATGGCTATTCAGGCAGCAATAAGAGATTTAGGTTGCAGGCATATTGTTACTTCTAAAATTGAACACCATGCAGTAACGCATACGGTAGAGTATTTAGATGCTCTTGATGAAGTAAAGGTGAGCTATGTAAAAATTTTACCTGATGGGCATATGGATTTGGAAGATCTTGAAAAATTATTGGCTGCAGCAGAAGAAAAAACTCTTGTTACATTAATGCATGCAAATAATGAAATTGGTAATATACTGGATATCCATGCGGTCGGTAATTTGTGCAAATTATACAATGCTGTTTTTCACAGCGATACTGTGCAGACAGTAGGTCATTTTCCTATGGATTTACGCAATACGCCCATACATTTTATAACCGGTGCTGCACACAAATTTCATGGACCAAAAGGTGTTGGTATTATTTATATTAATGAAAATGTGCGTATTAAACCTATTGTACATGGCGGTTCGCAGGAGCGTAATATGCGTGCGGGGACAGAAAATATTTATGGCATAGTTGGTTTTGCAAAAGCTTTTGAAATGGCAATGGGAGGTTTTGAAACTGACAGCGCTTACATTGGTTCCTTAAAATATTATATGTACGAGCAACTAAAAAAACAAATACCCGGTGTTGGTTTTAATGGAGATGTTTTAGGCAAAAGTTTGTATACAGTTTTAAGTGTAAGTTTTCCCAAAACATACAAATCAGAAATGATTTTGTTCAACCTTGATATTAATAAAATTTGTGCAAGTGGCGGAAGTGCCTGTACAAGCGGTGCTGAAACGGGCAGTCATGTTATTCGGGCTATCAACAATGACCCCAACCAAATTACCGTACGTTTTAGTTTTAGCAAACACAATACAAAAGAGGAAATAGATGCTGTTGTAGAAAAATTAAAACAATTGGTATAAGAGTTAGTTTTTTATCTGAACCAAAGGTAAAAAAATGTTGAAATTTGAGCCCTCATCGGGTTTGCTTTCTACCGTTATGAAACCGTTGTGATTTTCAACTACTTTTTTCACAAGAGCAAGCCCAATACCGGTTCCTTCATATTCATGTTTTGCATGCAGCCTTTGAAATAGTTTAAAAATTCGGTCGGCATATTCCTGATCAAACCCTATCCCATTATCTTTAATTACAATTTTGTAAAATTTTTCCTTATTCTTTTTGATTTTTGCAGAGGTAGGAATTGTTCTTCTTTCTACAATTTTTGATGTAATAAATATATGTGGTGGTGTGTTTTTCTTTTGGTATTTTAATGCATTGCTTATTAGGTTTTGAAATAATTGCTTTAACTGGCGTGAATCGCAATTTGCAACAGGAAGTTTTTCCAATGTAATCTGTGCATTTTTTTCAAGGAGAGTTGCTTCCATATCATCCAGCACATCTTTTACCACAACAGCAAGATCTGTTTCTTCAAAAGTTACCGCACCAAATGTTGAATTAGAATATTGTAGTAAATCATCAATCAGGTTACGCATTCTTGCAGTAGTATTTAGAATTCTTTCTGCTGTCTGTTTATTCTCATCATTAATTGATGGACCGATTCCTGTTAATAATCTATCTAAAAAGAAACTGATTTTACGTAATGGTTCCTGAAGGTCATGCGATGCAGCATAGCTAAATTGTTTAAGCTGTTCATTAGCCTGCTGTAATTCTATTGTTCTTTCAGCAATTTTAAATTCCAATAAATCTGCAGCTTTCTTCTCTTCTGTAATATCAAGTATTGTTCCTACAAATGAAACAGGCTCAGCACTAATAAATGTATACTTTCCATTTAAGCGTATCCATTTGACAGAGCTGTCAGAAAGGTTTATTCGGACTTCATAAATTAACTCACCTGTTTTCAAAGCTTCCACATGTGCGGTCTGTCTTATAGCTTTATCTTCATGATGGATAGCATCTATAAAATTTGAATAAGGAATATTTTCATGCATATTATATCCAAATATTTCTAGCACTCTTGGTGAATAAACTATCCTTTTGTCAATTAAATTAACATCAAATGTTCCCAGCCTTGCAGCTTCTATAGCTAAACGAGTTCGTGCTTCACTTTTCGCTAATATTTCTGCAGCTTTTTTTCTTTCAGTAATATCACGAAAATACCATGCCCACCCGTAATTAATTCCGTCTTCTCCAATAATGGGTGAGCCGTTGCGTTCTATTATTCTTCCATCTTTAAAATAAATTTCGTCATAGCTTGTTTCCTTTTTTTGCTGGTAAAGTGTTTCTACCCTTTTAATAAATTCATCAGGATCTTTTAAAAGCGTCATAGCATGTTTTAATGCAGCTTCATCATCTTTACTTTCAATAATATGCTGGGGCATTTTCCATATTTGTGCAAAACGGTTGTTGTAAAAAATTATTTTACCGTTTAAATCCACCACATTTACACCATCCGGTGACGCTTCTTTTTGAGCTTCAAAAATGGCATTTCTGTAATTTAAACGCTCTGTAATTTCCTTTACTTTTTTACGGTCCATTACCTGCTCGGTTACATTCTGTGCCTGGCAAAAGATGCTGCTTTCACCGCTGTTGTTTCCGCTTAAATAGGGTTGAAAAACAAGATCAAGATAAAGATTTTCTCGTTTGCCATTTATTAGTATAGTTGCAGGAAAAGTTGAGATCTGATAAGGCTGACTTGTAGTACGGACCACATCAAGTATGTTTATTAATCCCTGTAAATCGGCCTCTGTCAGCGATTCTATTAAAGGTCGGTTAATTACTTTTTTTGTTCTCCCTAATAGCTGTAACATTCCATCATTAATCAGTTCTACAATATATTGAGAGCCTTTAACGATACAAACAGCTACAGGTGCATTCATAAAAAGCTGGTAAGCTTTATCAATTTCCTTAAAATCAGCAATTCTTTTATCAGCGATAATCTGTTCGGTTATTTCTATAGAAGATTGTATAATGAAAATAACCTCTCCATCATCATTTAATACAGGGTTATTAACAGCACTCCACCAGCGCTCTGTAAACCCACCATTATCATCTGGCACTTCGTAGCGCTGTACATTAAGCGTGTGTTGTTTTTTATTAGTAATTACAAATTTAAATGAAGAACGAATATTGTCTTCACCTGCTAATGACATCGCTTCAGCGCTTTGAGGAAAAGATTCAAAAAAAGGTTTATTTATTATATCATTTCTTGTAAATGCATGAGGCTGTATATCTATCACCCCCTGCGTAACTGCCAAAACAGTGTAACGTGGCTCGTCAGTATCTATAAGAATATTAATACCGGGTATAGCTTCAAATGATTTTTTAAAATCAACAGACTTCATGTTTATAAAAGTATTATCATGTAAGTTAATCTATCGAACAAAATTTTATATGCTGTCTAAAAGTTTATACTGATTATAAATTATAGCCTAAACGGCCGGCTATTTCTTTTGGTAATTTTGGCAATTTTCTTCTGTCGGTTAAAAAACTATTTAACTGCGATATTTCTTTAAATATATAATGTTTATCCATGGCGCCCTGCAGGTAACCTGCGATGGTACTGCCGCCGGTACCAATTCGTGTACCAATCATTCGCCGTACCATATTTACATGACGGTAACGCCAATTACCAAGTTGGTTATCAATTTCCAGCAAAGTATCCAACAGTTGAAAAGGTAATTCAAGCATTGGGTAACCTCTATAAATCATAATAAATAATGCAGAACGACAAGCTTCGGGACTTAATGTCCTTTCATTATTTTCTGCATCTTCAAAAAATACTTTTTTAAAATGTTCAATATTTATTTTTTCTCCTTCGGCTAAACTATCATCATAATTTTTTCATATTCCTTCCAAAATGGATGATTATTATTTTCAGAATGTGCAGTCTCTTTTTCGGATGATATTTTAAAATTTTTCCACAAATCATTCTCTTTAAAAAAAGGCATTCTTTCCAGCCACCCGTTTATTAAATTTAAAAGTGTATTTTCTTTTTCAGCACTTTTTATACTGTCAATGTCGGTTTGCTTTAATTGAGAAGTGTAATAGTTTTGTCCATGACGCTGGTCAAATTTTAAACCAAGTCTTGCTTCAATAATTTTAAACTGCCAGCTTTGAAAACCCGATGCAGGTCTCAGGATATCTCTAAAATCGAGAAAATCCATTGACGTCATAGTCTCCAAAATATCAATTTGCTGTACAAGTAATTTTAAAATAGTAGTTACTCGTTGTAACCTGTGTACTACAGTTTGCAAATCGGTAGAATTATCATCCATAAACTTTTTGGCCATTATATCAATAACAGAATCTATTTCAAATAAAATCTGCTTAAACCAAAGTTCATATGCTTGGTGTATAATGATAAACAGCATCTCATGATGCGCCGGCTGGTTACCCTCTTTAAAACTTACCGGAGTCTGAGCTTCTATTATTTTATCCAGTTGTAAATATTCGCCATAATAAACTGGTGGGTGCTGCATATCTTAAATAGATAATTTTTTTATGTACAAATGATTTTTGGTATACCTCAAAACTACATCTTTCTAATAATGTCCTCAATGTCTAATTGCATTATCTTTTGTTGTTAGATAAAAATTTAAAAGCATCTTTTCACTTTTTTTAAATTTTTAAATCTACATTTCATCGCTATCTTATAAGTATAGTTGTACCTTTTTCTTTTACATGTACACCGGTTTCACTGTTAATATAATCGAGAGTCCATACATAAGTTCCTGGATCTTGTGGTATGCCTTTTAACTTTCCATCCCATTTATTTAACCAGCTGTTACTGTAAAATACCCGTTGTCCAAATCGGTTATAAATGCTAAAACTAAGGTTGATACTTTTGAAAGCTTTTAAGGGGTACAGATAATCATTTAAGCCATCGCCATTTGGTGTAAAAGCATTGGGTACAGCAATAAAACACGTGTATACAACCTGCACCGGTTTTGCAATTGTATCAAAACATCCAAAATTATTTTTAATAATTAATTCAGGTAATGCATTGTAATCTTTTGTATCTAAAGGTATAAATGATTGTGGTGAAGGATTTTTTTGAGAAGAAATAATTCCGTTTTTAAAGTCCCATTTATATTCTGTGATGTTACCAATACTGGTGTTCGTAAATGATGCCTTTTTCTCCGGACATATTACCGGAGTAACATCAAAATTTGCCTTTAGGTAATTATCAAAAATTATTTGTTGCGAGCTTGAATCTGAACAAACGCCGTTGCTTACAATTAGTGAGGCAGTTTTCGGTTCAAAATTAGCATAGGTAATTACTGGGTTTTGTGAAAAGTTACCCGGTGCAGATCCAAAAGTCCAATGCCACATATCAACCATATTTGCTCCATTATGTTTGTATCTAACGGTGTTAAGTGTGCAGTTGTAATCAATGGTTTTTTCAAAATTTGCATTTACAGTATCCTTAATAATAAAAGCCACTTCATCTGGCAATGGTGTTTGAACATCACATTCATCAAGCAAAGTATTTCCATCGGGTCCGGTTTTAAGATTTACTTTAAAATTTCCTCCAACCTGCAAGGGCATGCTTAATTGTAAAATAATTTTAACAGTTTTACCATCAATACAATTTGCTGTGGCGCCTATTATGTTTACGGCGTACGGTCCTGTAATAAAAAAATCTCCACCACCTGCATCAATACTGCTGCATTTTATTTTCTTTTTGAAAATAAGTTCAAGTGTTTGAGGTGCACAACCCGGTTTTGTTAAACTACCCATTGTGGTAGGAAATAAAGGGAATACGGTAAAACTTACTGAGTCTCCTACAGGAATTAACCTGTCACAATTGTCTTTTAATGTATTGCCATCGGTACCTGTAGTGGCTTTTACTTTGTAAGTGCCAGGTGCTAAAGGGCTTGCTAAAAATATAGAAATAGAATCCAAATCAAAACCGGGATTGCACTGATTGGAAATTGCACTTGTTGGGATAAAAGTATTTCCACTTGCATCTACAACTTTAAAGTCTGACCCATCTGCTGCCAGACTGGAACATTTCATTTTTTTATTTGTTTTTATTCTGATCTCGGTGCCGTCGCAGGGAGCAATCGCATTTGACAAAAGCGGCTCTAATGGGTCTGTAATATTTGCTGTGCCACCACCAAAAGAAAGTGTATATCCACTTTGAGAATCTGAAAAATGGCTAATTAATAAAAGATAATTATGGCCTAAAATAAGGGTAGGCATTACCGCAAACCTGGGCTTATTATCTGTGGGTACAGAACTGCATTGTATAAAATTTGCTCCACCATCTGCTGTGCCCGTAGTCCCTGGTGAGCCGCTCCAGTTACCTGTAACAATAATATTTCTGTTGGTGTAAACTGCATTTGGATCCATACCTGTTACATCATACAACTGCCAGTCATAATCATCACCAAGATCGTTGGGAGTTATAAGAAAACCGAAAGTGCCGGTTTGGTAACAGGTAAATTTATACCAGAAAGGATTTTTGTCTGTATAAACTGTACTATCTCTATCGCAGCCTGGCACATACAAATTATTATTGGTACAAATAGGAACGTTTTTCTGAAAAAAGGAAGCGGTACCACAAACAGGAAATGCTGTAGAAGCTGTTTGCCCAAGTGAAATACATTGTCCAAAAGATGATTGAGAAATTAATTGCAAAAAAAATAAAAATGAAAACAGTTTATTCATCATAGTTTGTAAAGTTATTATAAAAGATCATGTGCGTTAATAATGCGCCTCCCGTTATTGTTAAATAAATGCTGTTTATAAATTACACCAACTCGCTTTGTAATTATTTCCATCCTTACACAAATGAAGTTTTTCTTTTTTGCAATACAAATTCATTTCACTAATTTTCTTTTTTCAATTAACAAAATCCACTTGAAATAAAACGAATATGAAAATTGTAGAATTAAAAGCTC
>JANLVW010000214.1:0-1197 GCA_031364205.1 Ferruginibacter sp. | reverse complement strand
CAATAGGTACAGAAAATATTTGGACTCAGGAAAATATTGGTGGAACATCTGCTGCGAATTTGAGGTCTAGATGGCATTCTACCATGCACTATAACCAAAACCCTAGTGGTTGGAATGGTTTTAGTACGCTATCTGATTTTTATAATAAATTTGAAGCTTCTGATAAAAGAAGAGGTATTAATTATCCTTACACTACCCCGGGAGCACCACCAAATCCAGGTAATAGGGTCAATGTAGGTTTCTTAAGAGGTCAACAATACAATCTTACAACTGATGCTCCTTTAAAAGATAGAACTCCCGATAATCGTCCACTTTCTTTTACAGATGAAATTAAAATCATTGGTAGAGAAGCTAATCTAGAAGTAACGGGTATCAGAGCGTACAAATATCCAATCGATTATCAATATGATGATAATGGAAACGTAAACAATGACTATGTTTACTTCAGGCTTGCGGATGTAATCTTAATGAAAGCAGAAGCACTATTAAGAGGCGGAACAGGTGGGTCAAATGCAGGTGGATATGGTACCGCAGCTGTTGACCTTGTTAATTCAGTAAGGACTCATGCTTCAAGAAGTGCAAGTGCATTGAGCGGTCTAACCCTTGATCAGTTGATTGATGAAAGGGGAAGAGAATTGTACCTTGAAAGTTGGAGAAGAGAAGATTTGATTCGTTTTGGTAAATTCCTTTTGCCTTGGCAGGAAAAACCAACCGATGATCCGAAATATCTGTTGTTCCCAATTCCAAATGGCCAGCTTGCTGCTAATCCGAATCTGACTCAGAACCCAGGTTATTAATATTATCTATTTAGAATATAAAAATGAGGTCATTAATTTGACCTCTTTTTTTATGCCATCAATAACGGAAAATTTATTTTGATACCACTAAAAGAATTAAATTTACCGTAGAACCATCTGCAACAAAAAAACCTTCCGCTACAACTGTTTATCTTAATGAAATATTTATTTTCCTTTGTTACATTAGCCTTTTTTCTTTTTTCCTGCACAAAGAAAAAGGATCTTCCGCTTTTTGAATTACAGGAACATACCGGTATTGAGTTCAACAATAAAATTGTTGATGGGCCTCTTGAAAATAGTTTTTTGTTTCGTAATTTTTACAATGGCGGTGGCGTAGCTATTGGTGATATAAATAATGACGGCCTTGCAGATGTAATGCTGACAAGCAATATGGGAGAAA
>JANLVW010000190.1:0-1133 GCA_031364205.1 Ferruginibacter sp. | reverse complement strand
TCGAAATTTCCTTATTGGCATAAATGAATTCAATTGACTTTTCTTTAGATAAATAATTCAGTCGTTCTGCCAAATAAAGCATTGATTTTACTTCGCTACAAGAGCCTAATGACATAAACAAAAATCTTCTGAAATCAGCATTAGAACCTCTATCAAATCCTTCTGCAATATTGTTTTAAATATATACCGATGCCCTGCATATTTGGTTTCTAAAATCCAAGTCCTTATTATCTTTAAATTAACCGTAAATTTCAACTGTAAAATCCTGCGCTTTCTGCCATGCGATAAAATCCTCAAATCTTAAAATTGTCTTTAATTAAATTTTAATGGTCTATAACTTATTTACTGATGACTGACTACTGACAACTGTTCACTAATCTTAGCAACAACCTCCGCCTGGTGTGCAACAAATTTGTGTAGCAGTTTGTAATTCTATCAATTGTACTTTCTGTTTTGAAGGTGCAATACCGCAGGCATCAGTTGCAAGGCAGGCAGTTTGCTTTGATATAAGTACAAAATATTTTCCGTTAAAATCCAGGTCGTATTTTCCTATAGTATCAGCCTGATATTCCACTTCAATTTCAAGATCTGTTATACCAAGTTTTTTTTCAGATAAGGCAATGATATTTAAAAGTTTTTCAGGCTTTAACCTGTGCTCTGTATCATTGGCATTCCATAACTGAAAGTTTATAACTTTCTCAAAACGCTCCACACCACCACAATCAATAAAATGTTTTGTAACAAGCCCAATTTCAGTAACGTGAAAATGTTCCGGAACAAGTTCACCCGTAGGTAATTTAAAATTTACAGCTTCCGCTGCTGCAAGAATTGCTTTAATCTCTGATAATTTCATGCTGATTTTTTTAATTGGTTAACAACAATTTTTCTTCCTGTTTTCCATCCTGGTATTTACATTCCCAAAATAATTCTGCAGTTTATGCATCACGTTTTCATCAATACAATAGCAAATAGTATTTCCTTCAATATCACCTTTTATAATACCTGCATTTTTAAGTTCTTTTAAATGTTGCGATACTGTGGGCTGCGCCAAAGGCAGCTCATTTATAATGTCTCCACAAATACAGGTATCTACTTGTAGCAGATATTCAATAATGGCAATTCTTGCAGGATGG
>JANLVW010000167.1:0-7187 GCA_031364205.1 Ferruginibacter sp. | reverse complement strand
CCGAACAAACAAGTGGTAAAAATTACCAAGCTGGTCAGTAGCTTTCGCCCTCATGGCTAAAAATACTACAGCTGCAATAGCAATACCACAACCTGCACTTACAAATTCCCACAGCATTAACACCAATTGTCCTAAATATGATAATCCACTTTCGCCTGAATAATGTTGAAGGTTTGTATTACAAATAAAACTTGTTGCTGTATTAAATGCTTGATCGCCATTCATGGAAGGATTGGCATCAGGATTTAAAGGAAGCCATGACATATTTGTAAGCACCAGCATGGAAATTATAAACCAAATTAAATTGATAGTAAGTAAAGCAATCAGATGCTGTTTCCAGTTCATCTGCTTTTGTACATCAATACCGCTTACTTTATAAAAAAGGCGGTCTATGGGATTAAATATTTTATCTAGCCATGTTTTTTCATCCGTAAATATTTTGCCGATATATCTGCCGAGAGGAATAGCAAACAGCATTACCAGCACGTACATTAATATAACTCCTAAAATTTCTTTGTTCATTGTAATGTTATTTTAAGCGTAAGAATTTATTGTTTAGAAAGTTTAAAAATCTGACTTTCTAAGTAGTTGATTTTTTAAAATTTTTCAGGCTTTACAAGTACGTAACACATGTAAATGAATACTGAAATTGCAATAATGAAGAGGATTGTCATAATGGTTATATTTTATCGAAGGTTTGAATAGCTGCAAAAAAAAGAATAAATAAAGCAGTGCCTAAAATGGTTAGAATAATTATCATGTAAAAGGTTTTAGTTTATGGTAGATGCTCGACTATGACAAGATTTTAGCCAAGTTTTTGAATTCTCTTCAAACCCTTGTGTATATTGATTTTAGAATAAATATTCCTTTTCTGTAAATAAAAAACCCTTTCATTTTGAAAGGGTTAAAGGAGCATTTTGAAAGGATTAGCTTATTCTATATTCATCGAGTTTTCTATAAAGGGTAGTAAGTGCTATATTGAGCAACCGGGCAGTTTCTGTTTTATTGCCATTGGTATAATTAATAACTTTTTGGATATGAATTTTTTCTGCACTTGCAAGATCAAAAGCTGATAAGTGTTTATCAGCACCTGCCGGTGATTTTTTATTTTGAAATTCTACAGGCAAAGTATCCACAGAAATTTCATCTGCATCAGATAATATTACGCTCCGTTCAATAACATTTTTAAGCTCACGAATATTTCCGTTCCACAAATGTTGTTTTAAAAGCGAAAGGTAATCTGCCGAAATAACCTGTGTTTTATTACTTGTTTTTTGTGTAAAAAATTTTAAAAAGTAATTAGAAAGTTCTTCAATATCAATTACCCTTTCTCTTAAAGCCGGCAATGCAATTTGAAAAACGGCAATACGGTAAAAAAGATCTTCCCTAAAATTGCCTGCTGCAATTTCTTTTTGCAGGTTTCTATTGGTCGCAGCTATAATGCGCACATTTACCTTTGTAGGTTTACTGTCGCCTACTTTTAAAAACTCCCCATTTTCTAACACACGCAACAATTTCGCCTGCAATTCAACAGCCATTTCTCCAACCTCATCTAAGAAAACAGTACCGTTATTTGCTTCTTCAAAAATACCTTTAGTATCTTTTACAGCACCGGTAAAGGCACCTGCTTTGTGGCCAAAAAGTTCATTTTCCAACAACTCTTTGCTAAAGGCCGAACAGTTTATTGCTATAAAATTACTTTTATTTCTTAGGCTGTTATAATGTATAGCTTGTGCAAATACTTCTTTGCCCGTGCCGGTTTCGCCTGTTAGCAATACCGTAGCATCTGTAACACTTACTTTTTCTGCCGATGCAATGGCAGCTTTTATAATTTTAGATTTTCCTAAAATACTTTCAAAAGAAGTTTTATTGCCTAGTAATTTTTCCAGCCGCAATACTTTTTTTGTTAGCAATACTTTGTTGATCGCATTATATACAAGCGGAATAATTTTATTATTGTCATCTCCTTTGGTAATATAATCGAAAGCGCCGTTTTTAATGGCTTGTACTCCATCACTTATGTTACCATATGCAGTAAGTAAAATTATTTCTATACCAGGATATTTATCTTTTATTTGCTTTGCCAGATCAACACCACTTCCGTCAGGTAATTTAACATCGCAGATAATTACATCAATTTCTAATTGTTCCAATTTTTTTATGGCTGTTTTACAATCACCCGCCTCGGTAACTTCAAAGCCTTCCAGACTAATAATTCTTGCAAGGAGTGTACGGAGTTTTTGTTCATCATCAACAATTAATATATTTCCTTTCATAATGAAAAATCGCCCTTTTTAAATTATTAATCAGGCTAAATTATTTAATTTCTTTTTTATGACATCTTCTAAATCGTCATACACTATAATGTATTGACTCGATTTTAATAAAATTTCATAAATATCCGTTTTTAAATGATTTTTTGCCACTTCTATTGCAGTATTAAAACCAAATTTTTCATTCTCTTTTTCGGTATTGGTTAACCAATATTTGAGAATTGTTTTTTTGTAAGGTTATTAGCCAATACATTCTTCCTTGTAGTAAAAATAAATCCCATTTTTATTGCAACAGTTGATATGGATCTACTTGCATTAACCTTTATGTGTAGAGACTTAGTCATTGTAAATAATCATCGATCAGGCAATCTTACTTCAAAAACTAGCGATAAGATTCTTACGAACAGTGTAAAAGATGACTTAAAACTAATTGATATACTATTAACTGATCATTTAATAATTACTAGTAAGCAAATATTTTAAGTCAGCGACAATGGATTGTTTTAAAGAATACTTTTATTTGTAAACCTATCAAAATTGATCAGCTATGTTTTATTTTAAATTTCAAGTATGAAATTTGGTAAGCATTAATGGCAAAAATCTACAATAAACCCTTAAAGCCACTAGCATTTTTTCAAGAATTAATGTCATAGGATAAATAATTGCAAAAAGTACTTCTAATAAATCGACGTCATAGTGGAAACAGTTTCGATTGGCTTTAACCCGTCCGGAAAAAGTTGTATGGTTAATAATAATTCTGAAATTACTTATTAAAATAAATAGTCAGGAAAAAGCTTAAAAAATAATTTTAGAGTGCGTCCCAAAAAACATTTTTTTATTCTTTACTACTAAAGAAAATTTACTTTTGTTTTTTTGATACCTGAGTCTCTTAACCTTTATTGGTAAATCATAAGGATTAAAGGTAATCCAACAATTTTTTACAATAAAATTTCGATTTTATCTTTTAAATACATGACAAATAAAATTTATGCTTGTAATGCAGGAAAGGATTGGAATACCAAAACATGGCGGGATTTAAAAATTCAAGAATATTGGCATCTCTCAGTTTTAGAACAAAATATGAATTTTAAAAATTAAATAAATGAATCATTTTTTGAATTTTATTATAAAGTATAATAACGAACTACAATTATTATTTTTTGTAGGTTTAATATTTTTTTCTTGGAATGTTGAAAATGCTTTAGGAATAATAACAAATTATAAGAAATGGAAGCACGCTTCTAAAAATGTGGGTTTTATTTTTACTAATCTACCCGGTCAATTTATCTTGGGTTTGTTAATTATTAAAACAATTCATTGGACAGGAGTGAATCATTTTGGACTATTGTATTATTTTAAAATACACAATTCAATACTGCTTTTTGTATGCAGTTTTATAATGCTTGATTTTGGTGAATACATCTATCATATAATTATGCACAAAGTTAAACGGTTGTGGATGATGCATGCCGTACATCATTCTGATGAAGTGGTTGATGTATCAACCACTTTAAGAGAACATCCAATGGAAAATATTGTAAGGTTAACATTTACTTTATTTTGGGTATTCTTGAGCGGCACAGCTTTTTGGACATTAATATTAAGGCAAATCATTCAGGTATTTACTACCGTATTTGCTCATATAAATTATCGGTTATCAGACAAAGCAGATAAGATTATTGGACTAATTTTTATTACACCAAACCTGCATCAGGTTCATCATCATTACATGCAACCATATACCAATTCCAATTATGGAGATGTATTGAGTATTTGGGATAGGATCTTCGGAACATTCCAGGAAATGCCTGCAGAAAAGATTGTTTTTGGTGTAGATGTCTACATGCAAAAAAAAGATATTGGTAATTTTAAATCTATTTTTAAAATACCATTTGGTAAATACAGAACATCGGGGGGAAAACAAAATAAAATTACTACAATGCCCAAGTACAATGAAACAACTTTATTTGAAAACAAACTTTCTGTGTAGGAATTTAGCACTATTCATTTTTCAATTCTCGTGTAGTTACTTGTTTTGTTTAAATAAAAAATAGCCGGTGCTAAAGCAGCTGATGCAATTAAAGCAGCAGCCTTTCAAAAAACTAAACTAAAACTTCACGAAGGTTTAGTGTGTAAATCTCTAAAAACTGTCACCAAATAGGCAATTTCAAAATAAAACTATAGAGGATGTCATGTAATATGTATAATTAAAAAGGAGATGATTTAAGCATCGCCTTGATTTTAACCCTTATACTTTTTCAAAAAATTTCCATTCTTATCAAAAATTAAATTCTTGCCATTTACTTTCGCCTCATAACTTAGTTTATCATTGTCTTCAGTAATTTTTACACCAACTTTAAATGATTTTCCTTTGTAATTTTTCTTTACACAAGCAATACCTATGCAGGTAAAGAAAAAATTTTGATACCAACTTCACTTTACGTCATGGTGCCATTCGTTTCAAAAAAAGGATTCATTGTATAGCCATTTTTTTAAAACCGCTTTATATTTTCCTCTAATTTTCCCTATCTAGTTGTAACCCCGTAGTTATTTTTTTACAAAACTAGTTTTTACAGTTATACGTACTTTAGCTTCATTTTTTTTTGCAAATAAAGTGAACCTATAGTTGCTGAACATTTAACCAAGGTCTTTAACATTTTTATGTTTATGTGTTCTTAATATAATACTACAAACTAAAGTTTAATTCTGTAGCGGGTTTGTTTATGATTGTCAAATAATAATTTGGAAATTATTTATTATCAGTTGCAATATCTTTTTAGAAGGCTTATCCACTCAATGAAAAATATGTTGTTCAACAATTGCATTTTAAACTAAAAGTCATCAACATGATTAACTTACAATTATATTTTTTTTTCAAATTATACCCTCAATTATGGATTTTTAAATTATTATCTTTAAATCATGGGATTTCATATCAGATTTTGCACTTCAGTCATATTGTTTACATTAATAATCTCTGCGTCTTTTGCACAAACAACCCCGGATGCCATACTTGGCAAATGGATAACTACATCCGGTAACTGTATAGTTGAAGTGTATAAACAAAATCAAGAATTTAAGGCAAAGATTTTGTGGTTTAAAGCAACTAAAAAACCCATGGACGATTGGACAGACGAAAAAAATTCCAATATTGCTTTACGTAAAAGAAAATTGTTAGGAATGGATGTTGTAAGCGGCCTCCGTTATAATTCCGATGAGAGACAATGGGTTGATGGAATGATATATGATGCCACTACAGGGAAAGAATGGAATTCAATAGTATGGCTAACAAAAGACAATTTCCTCAAAGTAAAAGGGTATTGGCTTTTTAGATTTTTAAGCGAAACTAAAACATTTAAAAGGGTTTAAACCTGCATAAATTATTCTCAGAAGAAAAGCCAAATTTATTTTTGTCAAAAATAACAGTTTTATATCGCTGCCTGCACTAAAAAGTAAGTAACTTTTAGTGCTGTTAACTTCATATACAAAAAGTAAGCAATTCATTTAATATACTCATTTATAAATAGTTATAATAAAGTTAACAGTTTTGAGGTACAAATAGGGTACACAATACCTTTGATAAGATTCATTTTAAAGGGTTAAAAAGCTTTAATGTGCAGTTTAAAAATTAGTAAGTTTTTTCTACATAATTTCATTGATTTTCATTTGAGAGAGTTAAATATATTTTATTTATTTTTTTGAATATTTCAATTGATTTTGCATCACCATTATTTTTATCAGAATGATATTTTAATGTAAGTCTTGTATATAACGTTAGTGTCTGATAAAACTAATAGTCATTTGCCCAGGATTGTATCTATCATAGTCATGGTATTATAAGATTAGCTTGGTCAAGTAAGTTTAAGAAATATCATAAAAAGGCTTATTTTCATTAGTAAATTGTTGAATATCTTGCCAAATAAACTACTATATAGGACTTTATTAGTTTTACTGTTTTTGTTTACAAACTTCACTAAATCATTCTCCCAAACTGATACTTCTTTTGGAAGTATAAAAAAGTCACTCCTAACAATTATTGACCCGGTTATCAAACAAACATATTACCCTGAAAATGTATGCAACCCTTTGAATGGGTTAAAAGTTGACGAATTATTTGAAAAAGCATTAGCTTCTGATGGCAAGGGAAACTGGCAATGCTGCCTAAAAATATTAAATTCAATAAGCGATAAGAGTATAAAACTTACACCCTTTCAGCAATGTCGTCTTCATCTTGCATGGGCAAAATATTACACATTACATCAAAACTATGATTCAGCTTATGCTTATGCAGCCCTTGCCGGCAAAGCAGCAGATGAACACAAGTGGAAAAATGAAAAAGCAGAAGAATTATTGTTACTATCGGAAGGAAATTTGAAACAAAGAAATATTTCTTCCGCTTATGAATATGCCGATTCAGCTTTAATAATTGCAAAAGAGATAGGAAATGAAAATTTAGAAGGAAGGGTTTTTTTTCAATTTGCTTTATGTACCCGTCGTCATTTTACGGCTTTTGCAAAACGTTCTTTTCCATATTTCTTAATGGCAAGAGAAAAAGCCATTGCAACCAATGATTTAATAACGCTGGGCAACATTGACTTATATCTACTTTCAGATTATGTTGAATTAAAAAAATGGGGAGAGGGTCTCCCTTATTTTAAGGAAGCAATACCCATAGCAATGCATGGTAACAATGTTTACCAACTTTATCTTGCATACGTTGCCTGCGGTTACACTTTTGAAGAAACAAAAAATTTTTGGGAAGCATTAATATTATTTAAGAAGGCATTAAAGCTTTCAGAATATCAAAACCAACCTTATAATATCGAGCATTGTTATCATGACATAGCAATATGCTATGAAGGCTTGCGTGAATACGATTCTGCATTAGTGTACGCAAATCTAGCGAGCACTGTC
>JANLVW010000127.1:0-3217 GCA_031364205.1 Ferruginibacter sp. | reverse complement strand
ACTAATAAAGCCATTCACATTGGCCTGGCCACAAACAATGTGGATGTATTTGTACAGCGGTTAGAACGGTTAAAAATTACTTACTCCGATTGGCCGGGTAAACCCAACACAGTTAACATACGCACCGACGGCGTTAAACAAATTTACTTTCAGGATCCTGATGGGTATTGGGTAGAAGTGAATGATGCGAAATAGAAATATGCAGCAGGAGATAATAAACAGCGTCGCCTTATTAGTTCCACTACATCATAAAGTAGAAAAATGGGCAACAACTAAACTGGTAGAGAAGAATAAAAAGATACGGTTGGCAACAGCCAAGAAAACAATAGAGCAATTAGAAAAAAAATAAACTAATTAACTGGATAATGAAAAAAATAATAACCCTCTTTTGTTTTATTGCAATCCCTGTGTTTATGGGAAAACTGTTTTGGCACAAACCAACTATGCCGACAGCTTAAAGACGGTGCTTTCCAATACCAGCAAACCAATTGAGCGTTTTTACTATTCTTATTGCCATATCAGAAAGTGTTGGATTTTGTACCGGTGATCCGGATTCAGCTATCTGTACTAATCTTTTACAGATTGCACAATAACTTAGAAATGATTCGCTGCTGGCGATTAGCTATAACATAATCGGCCAATACATTTCAAGGGTGAAAGGAGATAATGCCACCGGGCTGGAATATTTTTTTAAAGCCATACCGTTAGCTGAAAATGCTCACGATAAACGCCGGCTAAGTTCCATTTATTTTCATAAAGCAATTGTTCACTCGAACCTTCAGAATAATGAAGAATACGGAAAATATATTCGCAAAGGAGGTGAAAATTTACCGGATAAGTCGCAACCGCTTTACAATTTTATGCTGGCACAGTATCAACGTAGCATGGCTACTTACTTTGTGGTGAACCACCAAACAGACTCTGCACTGGTTTATGCCCAACCGCTTACCAATACAAGTCAAAAAATTAATAGTCAGACATACATCTTCAATGCGTATTATTTAAACGGAGCGGTACAGGATGAACTGGACGATAAAGAAATGGCAGCACTTTATTTTAAAAAAGCTGTGGCGCATTCAGCTATGGTAAAAAGTGCATACTACCAGTTACGGTTTGCAAGTATTTATATCCCCTTTTTACTTGCAAACAAAAACTTTGCTGCGAAGTAAATATATTTTCCATGAGACTTATTTTTTATCTCTAATGGCCTTAAATTCTGAAGAGGGTTTCCATGCAGGCCACTTACCTTCCGAAGCTATGCGCTTGCCCACAAGAAATAATAATTGCAGATCGCTTATTGCGCCTTCCATGGTCCAGGTAGCAGCATTATAATTATCTGATGGCTGGTGATAATTATGAGCTGTATAATCATCTTCAATTTTTTGCCCATATTCCTTGCCTTTCCCAATCACATCAATACCACTGCTGGTATACAAAGCTGGAATACCAACTTTTGCAAAATTAAAATGATCAGACCGGTAGTAGGAGCCCGCTTCCGGGTGCGTATCAAAAGAAATATAGCCACCCTTTTTTTCTACTTCCTCTTTTAGATAATCTTCCAGGTCTGATTGGCCTTCCCCAATAACAATTATGTCCTTTGTTTTACCAAATCGGTTTAAGCCATCCATATTAATATTTGCAGCTGTTTTATTTGCAGGGTAAACAGGGTTTTCTGCATAATATTTTGAGCCAAGCAACCCCTGTTCTTCGGAGGTAACAGATAAGAAAACAATTGTTCTTTCAGGTTTGGTTTTTAAACTTTTAAATGCCCTTGCAAGTTCGAGTAATCCTGCAGTACCTGTTGCATTATCTAATGCCCCATTGTATATAGAGTCACCGCTTGCATCAGGCCTGCCAATGCCGAGGTGGTCCCAGTGCGCACTGTATACAACCACTTCATCCGGTCTTTTTGAGCCTGTTATTTTCCCAATTACATTATACGATTTGTCGTAGGTTGCTTTCACCTTCATGCTCGTAGTTAGCTGTAGGTTCAAAGGCACTGCTTTAAAACCACGTTTGTTTGCTTTCACCAACAAGGTTGAATCAAAACCTGCTTCTTTAAACAACCTGTTTGCAGTTGTTTCTGTTACCCATCCTATAGCATCACAGTTCTTAACATCTTTCCCACGGTTATCAAGCTGCAGGCGAGATGTATTAAAATTTTTTTGCTGCACACTAAATGGATAACTCGCTGCCTTTGTGTTGTGCACAATCAAACAACCCTTTGCACCCTGCCTTGCAGCCTCCTCAAATTTATAAGTCCACCGGCCATAATAAGTCATTGTTTTTCCTTTAAATAAAGTGGTATCGCCCGACCAAAAACCAGGATCGTTCACCATTACCATTACCACTTTTCCTTTCACATCTAGCCCTTCATAATCATTCCAGTTATATTCGGGTGCTACAACGCCATATCCTGCAAATACAAGTTCATTGTTCGTAAGGCTGATGCTGCTGTCCGTTTTATCCGTCCATATAATATAGTCATCGTAAGCCTTTAGCGTAAAGTTACCTTTTGCAGATTTTACCAGCATTTCCGGTGCGGCCGTTGCCTGTATATTCACCATTGGTACAGCCTGTACATAACTGTTGCCGTTGCCAGGTTCCAGCCCGATAGATGCAAACTGTTTTTGCAGGTAATCTATGGTTTTTGTTTCTCCTTCGGTAAATGGTTTGCGTCCCATAAAAGAATCTGAAGCGAGTACAGCAATATCTTTTTTTAGACTGTCAGCATTAAAAGAGGCCAAGCCTTCTTCCTGTTGCACTACCTGCTTTTTTTGACTGCAGGCGGCTAGTAACAGTAAACAGAAAAACGAAAAAAATCTGGTGGTTTGATACATGTATTGTAGGTTTTAAATAAGCAGATCTTGTTGGTTAAATTTTTTTAAATGTTGCTTTGGTCTTTTAAAGATAAATATTTAAAGACAATTATTGTGTAGCGTAACGACTTTAGAAAGTAATTTTAAATACGAACTTCCGATGGTCTTTAAAGTTTTTCTTTTCCTGCATTCTTTCTGCCTAAATATTTCCTAATTTGAATTATTAAAATTGTATAATGAAAATATTTAAAACTGTATTTTGTCTTATAACATTTGTCTTTGTTTTTTTTATAAGCCATGCGCAAACCTACTATCAACCAATAAAAACAATTGTAAAACAGGAAAACAACAACTGGCAACTTATAAGAAACGGTCTACCGTATTTTGTGAAAGGTGCC
>JANLVW010000114.1:0-6521 GCA_031364205.1 Ferruginibacter sp. | reverse complement strand
CAGCCAAGCGCAAATGTGCCACCAAAACTGCTTGCACAAAATATAATAAACCCTGCTGTTAGCACAAGCGATGTATAAATAATACTTAATCCTGTTTGGTGAATAGTACTTTTTACAGCAGAGGGGACATCATTGCCATGTTCGGGTAATACCTGTTTGTAATTTACAAGAAACCTGATGGTAATATCAATGGCAATACCCAATGCTACGCTAAAAATTAAAACCGTAGATGGTTTTAGGGGAACACCCGCCCATCCCATAATCCCTGCAGTAACAAGTAGAGGAATAATATTAGGAATAAGCGAACAGAGCAATATCCTGAACGACCTAAACAGAAAAAGCATACAGAATGCAATTAGCAAAAATGCCCAGGCAATGCTTTCCTTAAGCCCGTTAATGATGAACTTACTCCCTTCTAAAAAAGTAATACTCGTTCCTGTAAGCGTTACTTTATAAGTACTGTCAAATAATTCGTTTGATCGGGCCTGTATTTTATTGAGCAAAACCGGCAAGGCTTCCGTACCCACATCAGCCATACTAACACTAATACGGGTCGTTTGCGATGCAGTATCTATAAAACTTCGCAGTGTTTTAGCAAAATTGTTGGCTTTTGCACCTGTATCTTTTGTAGGGCGTAGATATTCTCCCACAAAAGCACCGTCAAAGGTATTAGGCATTAAATATTCGGCAGAGTCACCCTCATAAAAACCCTGCTTGGCAAATTTTAATCCCTCTGCCAGCGTTAATGGTTTTGTCATTTCTTTTTGAGAACCAATAAACTGTGCAAGTGAATCTACTTTACTAAAAACCACCAGAGACTTTAAACCTGATAAACCTCTCCTTTTTTTAGTATCAACCATTATCTCCAGCGGCATTACACCCTTAAAGTTTTTTTCAAAATATTTGAGGTCGGTATAAATTTTATCCTGTTTGGGCAGGTCATCAACTATGTAAGCAACATTCTTTAAACGAAGTACACCCATTACAGAAAAAACTACCAGCAGCAAAGTAAAAACGAGCACTTGCTTTTTATAAACAAAGACCCATTTTTCCAGCGTATTTAAAACACTTTCTATCAATTTATTATTCAGGTATTTTAATTGATTTTTACCTGGCGGTTGCAACAGGCTCAGCACAGATGGCAGTAAAATAAATGATACAAAAAATATCACCATTATACTGATGCCCGCTACTACACCAAACTCCTGCAATATTTCGCTTTTTGTAAATGCAAACACCGCAAACCCAATGGCAGCCGTAATGTTACAAAATAAAGTTACCACGCCCATTTTACTCACCATAGCAATAAGTGCATTGTTTTTTCTTTCTTTTGGGTTGATATTATCCGCATCTTTTAAATAAGATGTATGGTATTTATTAATAAAATAAATACAGTTTGGTATGCCAATTACAACCACGAGTGAAGGTATCAATGCTGTAAGCAGCGTTATCTGGTAACCACATAAATAGGTAATACCAAGCGTCCAGATAACACCAATAATTACCACTGCTATAGAAAGCAATGTAGTACTGATTGATCTAAAAAACAACAGCAGTATTAAAACACTTAGCCCTAATGATGCAAGTAAAAAAAGTTTCATTTCTTTCTTTATTCTGTCAGCCAATATGGTTCTGATAAGAGGTAATCCACTTGCATGTACTTCAATTTTACTATCCTTTTCAAATTTATTTAATTGTTCAACTATTTTATTTAATACAACAGTTCTTTTCTCACTGCTGAATATGCCTTTATTTACCCTTACAGCCATTAAATAACTGCCAGTATTTTTATTGTATAGTCTTTCGTTGTAAAAGGGAAGGTTATTAAATACGGCAACCATACTGTCGAGCTCCTGCTGGCTTATAATTGTATCCTTAAAGATTTTAACGGCATTCAACTTTTCCGTCTCAGTATTTTTTACAAGCGTAAAAGCACCGGGCACACTCAAGATATCCTCTACCCCTGCAACGCTTTTAAGGTTTTGCTGCAGCTGCTGGTAAAGCTTAAAGTTACTGAGCCTAAAAAAATCTTTAGTTGTAATACCTACCACTAAAAGATTGCCATCATCACCAAACTTATTTTTAAAATTTAAATAGTCAACATATTTGGGGTTATCTGTAGGAATAGCTTTAGAAAACTCGTAACTCAGTTTTACTTTATAGGCAAAATAGCCCATGGTTGCCGTGGAAAAGAGTAGTAAAGCCAACAATACAAACCGGTTTTTGATAACAAACTTTGCCAGCGATCTCCACATAAATTTTTACAGTTAAAAAGTATTTTAAAATATATTTACAAAGAAAGAATAAAACTTTTTAAATGCCTCCAATAAAACTTACGGCTGTCATTTGTCACATTACGCTACCCGATGTTTAAAACCGGCGCTATAATTTTACGTACTGTAAAATACGGAGAAACCAGCCTTGTTGTTTCTGCGTTTACTGAACTTTTTGGTCTACAGACCTATATGGTTAACGGAATACGCACGGCAAAAAAAACTGGCTTAAAAGCTACTCTTTACCAGCCCGCCTCGGTAGTTGAAATGGAAGTTTACCACAACGAACGCAACAGCATGCATCGGGTTAAAGAAATAAACAGAACGCATGTATTTAAAAATATTCTAACAGATGTTGTAAAAAACAGTGTTGCACTTTTTTTAATGGAGTTGTTGTATAAACTTCTAAAACAGCCCGAGCAAAACTCCAACCTTTTTTATTTTTGTGAAGATTCATTGCTTCAGCTTGATGAAGCCCCGCCGCATGTTACGGCAAATATGCCGTTATTTTTCGCACTGCACATCAGTCATTTTTTTGGTTTTAAAATAGATGATAATTACGCTGATAAATTTTCATTTTTAGATTTACAGGAAGGAAATTTTGTGAGCAGCCGCCCACATCATGCTAATTTTATGGAAGGAGAAAATGCAGAGATCACCTCAGAGCTACTTAAAATAATGGTCCCGGCTGAACTTAATGATATAAAAATGAACCACTTTAAAAGAAGGGAGCTACTTGCAAAATACATGGAGTATTACGCTCTGCACATACATGATTTTGGGCAAATGAAAACCCTGATGGTTATGCAGGAAGTTTTGGGTGGTTAAGAGAGTCAAAAGGAGATTTGTACAATATATCTTAAACTTATCATCATTAACCTGTATAGTTATTTTAGGACGAGGCAAAGGACGACGTAAGGCCCACACAACTTTACAGATCACTCTACCATCCTTCGTTGCTTACCCATGGTTAATTCACTAAAAGCCTTCAAAACATTTACCACAGGTAGAATCAAGTCTATTTAAAATTAAAGACAGTTAACTTAAAAGCTTTTCAATATGCATAAAAAAACCTCCGCAGATTTACGGAGGATTTGTGGGCCCACTAGGATTTGAACCTAGGACCACCTGATTATGAGTCAGGTGCTCTAACCAACTGAGCTATAGGCCCGGTCTTTTAAAAAAACTAATCAATTACAATTGGTTTTCATTTAAGAGGATGGCAAAAGTAAGAAATTAGCTTTAAAAACTGCAAAATGAGAAAAATATTTATTAGGTACAAATAGTGCTAATAAAAACTTAACAAATACTTCATGGCATTAATATTTTAATTGTAGTTTTATATCAACGATTTCTTTCTACACAACACCAATAAACCTCATATTTATGAATCTAAAAAAATACGTTGCCTTTATGCGTATTAATAAGCCAGTGCACAAACTTTTATTTTTTTGTGGTTTTGCCTTATTTATCGCAAATCAAAAAGCACAAGCAATCGGAAGCAATTTTTCGCCAGGCAATTTATTCCATGCCGGTAAAAATTTAAATTACAAAGATGTAGCTGTTTCGGGCAGAATAACAGATGAAAATGGAAGCCCTGTACCCGGCGTCAGTATTAAAGTAAAGGGAACTACCAAAGGCACAACAACCAATAGTGATGGCAATTACAGCATTACAGTGCCTGATAATGCAGTATTGGTAATAAGCTCTGTTGGCTACGAACTTATTGAAGAACCGGTTAGCGGCAGAACAGAAATAAATGTGGTATTAAAAACCCAGGCCAAAGCAATTGAAGAGGTTGTAGTTATAGGTTATGGCACCCAAAGAAAAAAAGATTTAACCGGGTCAGTAGCCAGTGTTTCCGGTGCAGAACTTGCCAAACAACCCGTGCTTACTGCCACACAGGCCGTGCAGGGCAAAATTGCAGGTGTACAGGTAATCAGCAGTGGGGATCCAAATTCACTTCCTGTAATTCGAATTAGAGGAGTAGGTACTATGCTTAGCGGTGCAAACCCTCTGTATGTTGTTGATGGTATAATTAACGATGATATAAGAAACATAAATTCTGCAGACATTACCAGTTTAGAAGTTTTAAAAGATGCATCTGCAACGGCTATTTATGGTATGAGAGCAGCAAATGGTGTGGTGTTAATTACTACTAAAAAAGGCAGGCCAGGCAGAATGATAGTTAGTTACGACGCAAGCGTTGGTATTAAAGAAGCTACCAGTCTTGTAAATATGGCGGGTGCTCAACAATATGCCAATTATGTAAATGAAGCCAGTTTATATTATGGCTCTGGCGACAGCCTTGTTACAAAATCAATGTTGCAAAACGGCAGCAATACTGACTGGTATGGCGAAATACTAAAAAGAGGATTTTTTCAAAACCACAACGTTTCGTTATCAGGCGGAAGCGATAAAATAAATTACTTTTTTAGTGCCGGATACCTAACTGACGAAGGAATTATAAGAACAAACAATTTTAAGCGTTTTACTGTTAGAAACAACAACGATTATAAAATATCGAACATTTTTAAAGTATCTACTTTACTTTCCTACAGTAGATCAGATGTTAGAAATGTTGACCTTAATGCATTTAATGTTGCTTATCGTGCTGCACCTTATGTTACTGCTTTTCAAAACGGTAAATACGGTAATACCTCTTTATCAAATAATATAGGCAACCCACTTTTAGATCAGGATAAAAACAACAACTCCGGTAAAGGAGATAGGTTTCAAGGAAATATAGTGGGCGAATTAAAGCCGCTTACATGGCTTACATTAAGAACAAGTTTTGGGGTTGATAAGAACAATTTTAGAAGCGTAAGCTATGGCTACAGATATGATAATAGTGGACCTAACAATGTTTTTCTTACTGCTGGCAGTAATCAATTAAGACCAAGAAGCAGCTTGGGTATTTCTGAAAGCCAGGGCAACAGGTATGTATGGGATAACACAGCTACGCTTGCAAAAAAGTTTGGCGACAACAACATCAGTTTATTGGTAGGTACAACAGCTGAAGAAATTAAAAGCAACGATATTGGCGGATCGAGGTTCGATGTATCGGAAGATAAAAACCAGTGGTATTTAAATGCAGGTTCTTCGATCGGTGCAACCAACTTTAATGGTGGCGATAAATCTACCCGGAGTTCTTACTTAGGTAGATTAAACTATAATTTTAAAGATAAATATTTCTTAACAGCAACCGGGCGTTACGATGGTACATCCCGTTTACCTTCTGCAAACCGTTGGGGTTTCTTTCCATCTGTAGGCGCAGGTTGGGTTATAAGCAGCGAAGATTTTATGCAAACTCAAAAGGTTGTAAACAATTTAAAGTTAAGAGCAAGCTATGGTAAGGTAGGTAACGATGGTATACCAAGCAACTCATACAGTTCCCTTGCTACTACAGGGCTGCCTTATTTCTTTAACGGTGTTGAAGTTTTAAATTTTAGGCTCGAGAAGTTATATGATCCACGGATAAGATGGGAAATTACCAGAGAATATAATGCAGGTATTGATTTTGGTTTACTTAAAAACAGGCTTAGTGGTAGTGTAGATGTTTACGACAGAAAGACAACAGATGCACTGGTAAGAATTAAAATCCCGGCTATTTTAGGAAGTGATGAATATATTACCAATGCAGCAACATTTACCAACAAAGGCGTGGAACTTGGGCTTGACTGGAAGGATAATATCAGCAAAGCAGTTAAATACAATATTGGCGGTAACATAGCTTTCAATAAAAACAGAATTACCAATTTAAATGGAGGACAGGCAATACCAGATGGTGGCGTTGGTGGTCAGGGAAATACTACCTTATCGAGCAACAATCAACCGATAGGCAGTTTTTATTTGTTAGAAGCAATCGGAGTTTTTCAAAACGAAAAGCAGATAGCAGCATCTGCACAACCCAATGCAAAACCCGGTGATTTAATTTACAGAGATGTAAATGGTGATGGAAAGATAGATTCAAAAGACAGAGCCTACCAGGGTTCTTACCAGCCAAAATATACTTATGGTGTAAACGGTGGTATTAGTTACAATGCCTTCGATTTATCTGTCGGTGGATACGGCACAGGTGGCGGTAAAATATACAATGGTAAAAAAGCTGCACGTGGTGATTTTAGAGACAACATAGAAACAAAAGTTGCCAACAACCGCTGGACACCAAATAATACCAATAGCGGAATACCAAGGGCAACATTAGAAGAATTGCCTGCGTCAACTTACTTTTTAGAGAAAGGTGAC
>JANLVW010000101.1:0-3442 GCA_031364205.1 Ferruginibacter sp. | reverse complement strand
TTTTGCGAACCATCAAATGAAGGAATTCTAAGTAGTAATGTTGTTGAATTTATTTCCTCGCTATATGGTTTTTCAGTAGAAATTGATTTAATAAATGTAGTAATTGATTTTGCAGTTTCATACTTTGGGTATAAACGATTTAACAAAAACCTTCCTAATTGTAAATAGTTTTTACCTACCGCCTTGATTACTGTAAAATTTTCAACAGATTTGTCTCGTAAAAAGTAAGTTCCTTTTTTATCATCAAATTTAAACTTCACTTCGCCCTGTTTCCAATTTTCGGCTGTTGTTTCAATAATAAATCCAACATATAACTGTCCAACTTTTTTTATTCCTATTTTGTATGGTTCTGCTTCCCAAATTCCTTCATAGTCTGCTTCCTTTTTGTTGTTTAGGTAATTTTCAAACTCGTTACTGGGAGTATTGATAATTTCCCAATTGCTATTTGGCTTATTTTGTTTTATTGGGGTAGTTAAGTTGCTTTTCTCTACTTTTCGTATTCCAATATGACCTGCCCTAAAAAATGTCAACCACTCATAAAGCAACTTTGTACACTCTTCTGATTGTTTTATATTTTTTACCTTTTGTAGAAAAAGCTTGCTGTGAGTTTCATAGGCTTGTTTACCTTTAATCTCCAAAGTATATTGAAATCCTGCATCATTTTCTTCAAAGGTTTTTTTCACCCATCTAAAATCTTTCTCACAAGTACAGTTTTGTCCAAACGAGATATTTGACAGTAATAATAAAAATAAAATAAGAAGTTTAAATTTAGTCATAGTGTTTAAATTTTGGAGTCATGCGGGCGGCTTGCGTGCAACGGTAGCGCTTTGTGCAGGTGTGGTATTAGAATTCCAGTCTGCCCGTAACCGCTGCTGGTTTAAGATATAAAAATGATGTTAAGAACAAATGCCCAATGTTGCTTGTCCTGCCCGGACAAATGCCGCTATGTTGTTGGTGTTGATTGCTACAACCTCAAGCCACACTTGCACAAAACGCAATGTTAGCTGTAGCCGTTCTACTCCTCGTCGTCCTGGGTTTCCATTCTTGTCCAATGTCCACCAATAAATTCTCGTTCTGCTGATTCGCCAAAGTCAAGATTGAAAACTTCGTTTAGCGTTTTGTCCTTTAAAGTCATTTGTTCTAGCGCAACAAGTTTAATGTCATCAGGCATTTGGTCTCCTGTTAAAAATTGCCAATCCCCATCATTGTCGTGAACAACACGAAGAATTGGTTTGTCAAGCTCAAGCCACTGTCTTGTTGTAAAAATTCCTAAATTTTTTTCTTCTCTAAATTTAAACTTTGCATTTCTGTCAAGCAATGGTTGTTTGAACTTAAATTCTTCTTCATAGTCTTTGTCCCAAGGAAAGTTGTGATTTCGGTCTGTCCAAATGAGTTGCAACGCAGGAAAATCTTGTGAGTCATAATAATTTATGGCATTGCCAAAATAATCAACTATGTTTTTGTTGTCAACTTTTATGAATTCAGTTTTACTATTCTCGAAAAAATCGTCGTACGATTTATTGATTTCAATTATTTGTCCTGACTTAATGATTTCACATGTGTCATTGAGAATGAGTTGCAAAGTTTTAGTTGTAAGTCCAAAAGAAATAAGTTCAGGATGTTTATAGCTTTTCCAAAGTCCAACTGTGTAAGCAAAAGAAGGTAAGTAGTCTGTTTCTGGCATTAATAGAACTGTCCACCCGAAATTTTCGATGTCAGCATAAAGTTTCTGTTCGTCAAAATGTTTATGTTCTTTGGGGTCTGTCATACGGTTTACAGCTAACGAACAGGGCTTTGCGATGGTTGGGAATTAGTATTCCGTCCTTTAGGTTTGCATTATTCATTATTTAATAAATAAACTACTATTATTACCTTTTCTTTTTTTGCTTCTTTTTTTCTTTTACAATCCACAATTTTGTGTAGATAAAACTAACCATCGGCAGTGACACATTATATTTTCGTCAAGGTTTACAACCTATGGGCGGATAAAATCCACTGCCGATTTTTCCCTTGGTGTCCAAATAGCAATTAGGGTTAATTACCCATTATAAAGGACTAGGACGATGGGGTAAATTGGTTAGTTGTTTTTTCTTCATAAAAATATAAAAAACAATGGAAACAACAGCAACATTTTACGTGGGCATTGATGTAAGCAAACCTTATTTTGACGCAAGCATCATGAAGGTTATTGATCACAAAAAAGGCGAACTGCAGACTGAACAATTTCCCAACAGCAAAGAAGGTTTATTGTTATTTCAAAAATGGTGTAAGAGCGCAGGTGCAAAAAAGATGCAGCAACTTTTTGTGGTAATAGAAAACACAGGGCTTTATCACAGACCCATCTGGCAATTCTGCAGCAAGCAAAATATAGCTTTGCATATAGGCAATGCCGCTCAAATTAAATGGAGCTTAGGCATTACCCGGGGTAAGAACGATAAGATAGACAGCAAGCGCCTCTGCAACTATGCTTTTAAAAACCATGATGACCTACAAGCCACAGCAGCACTTAATCCGGTGTTTTTACAATTAAAAGATCTAATGACAGCAAGAACAAATCTGCTGTGTCATTATACAGCCACAAAAAGCTATTTAAAAGAACTAAGTCCAAGCAACGCTAAAGCTACCCAGGCTCTTTTGGAGCAGGCACACAAAGCAGCCTTGGAAGGCTTAAAAAAATCTATAGAAAAAATAGAAGCCGCTATTGCCCAAATTATAAACGAAGAAGCTTCAATAAAAAATAATTACGACTTAATAAAAACGATACCGGGTATTGGACATATAACTGCAGTATATATTATTTGCTGCACCAACAATTTTGCCGGTAAGATAAGTGGCAAGCAATTAGCAAGCTATGCCGGAGTGGTACCTTTTGAACATACAAGCGGTATCAGTGTAAAAGGCAAAAACCGGGTTCATAAAATGGCCAATAAAGACCTCAAAAAATTACTACACCTGTGCGCTTTGGCAGCTATTAAATATGATACAGAAATGAAGGCTTACTATGACCGTAAAAAAGCAGAGGGTAAAAATGGAATGCTGGTATTAAACGCCATCAGAAACAAACTTATATTAAGAGTGGCGGCAGTTGTCAATAACCAGACACCATTTGTTAGTAATTACAAACATGCCTGTTAATAAACATAAAAAAAAGGTGAAAAAAGATTTGGATTTTCCATAGCAATCCGCCCGTAACCGCTGCTGGGTAAAGATATAAAAATGATGCTAAGAACTGATGCCCAATGTTGCTTGTCCTGCCCGAACCAAAGCTGGGATATGCACCCCTGTTGATTGTACGAACGTCAAGCCCAACTATTGCAAAACCCCATGTTAGCGGAAGTTTTTTTTTAATAGCTAAGTTGTTAAAAAGACCGGACAGCACGGACATGGTTTACGACATTCTTAGGATCGGTGACCTGGGTGGCGCCGCCGGTGGTCACTGCCC
>JANLVW010000099.1:0-1403 GCA_031364205.1 Ferruginibacter sp. | reverse complement strand
GTGCAACTTTTTCATCTAAATGCTTTGGAAGCACGTAAACTTTGTTTTCGTAGTTAGCACTGTTCTGCCAAAGCTCAAGCTGCGCAAGGGTTTGGTTGGTGAATGAATTGCTCATTACAAAACTTGGATGACCCGTAGCACAACCAAGGTTTACCAAACGACCTTCAGCTAAAACGATGATATCATTGCCTTCGATGGTATATAAATCTACCTGTGGTTTGATGGTGTTTTTTGAAGCGCCATAATTTGCATTTAACCAAGCCATGTCAATCTCAATATCAAAGTGACCGATGTTACAAACAATTGCTTTATCCTTCATGTTGCGGAAATGATTTTCGGTAATCAAATCTCTACAACCAGATGCAGTAACAACAATATCTGCTTCTTTAACAGCGTCAATCATTTTCTTAACTTCAAAGCCATCCATTGCAGCCTGTAATGCGCAGATTGGATCAATTTCGGTTACAATAACTCTTGCGCCTGCACCACGTAAACTCTGTGCACTTCCTTTTCCTACATCGCCATAACCTCCCACTACTGCTACTTTTCCTGCCATCATTACATCAGTTGCTCTGCGGATAGAATCTACCAAAGACTCCTGGCAACCATACTTATTATCAAATTTAGATTTGGTAACAGAGTCATTAATATTAATAGCCGGAATAGGTAAAGTTCCTGCGGCCATGCGCTCATATAAACGGTGTACTCCTGTAGTTGTTTCTTCGCTCAAGCCCTTGATACCACTAATTAATTCAGGGTATTTATCAAAAACCATGTTTGTTAAATCGCCACCATCATCTAAAATCATGTTTAAAGGTTTGTCAGCACTTCCAAAAAACAATGTCTGTTCAATGCACCAATCAGATTCTGCCTGTGTTTGTCCTTTCCATGCAAAAACACCGGCTCCAGTAGCAGCAATTGCAGCAGCAGCTTGGTCTTGCGTAGAAAAAATATTGCAAGAACTCCATTTAACTTCTGCACCAAGGTGCGTTAAAGTTTCAATTAATACTGCAGTTTGAATTGTCATGTGTAAGCAACCTGCAATTCGTGCGCCTGCAAGTGGTTTGCTGTCGCCAAACTCTGCACGTAGGCTCATAAGTCCCGGCATTTCAGCTTCTGCAAGCATTATTTCTTTACGGCCCCATTCTGCAAGCGTAATATCTGCAACCTTATTTTTAAGGCTGAAATCTATTCCGGTAAAAATTGTTGTTTCCATTTTTTTAAATTAACGTGCAAACCGTTTGAAAATGAATCGCACAGATTTTATAAATAAAATTCTGATTTTTTAATAAGAGTAAAAGTATATTATGTAGGAAGATATTCTGTGTTAAATAAAATGTTTAGAATATATTTGTCAATTTATTGACAATATTAGAATTAATATACAATTTACTATGTCAAAA
>JANLVW010000097.1:0-3544 GCA_031364205.1 Ferruginibacter sp. | reverse complement strand
CACATAGGTTGTGGACTTAAATGAGATAGACTACTGTATCTTTTTCTAATTCTTCTATTAATAAAAATGATTTTTTTCTTTCGATGGTATAAATAATACTTTTATAAAGCATGTTTGCATTAAGGTCATCTTTTAAAATGTAATCCGAAATTCCACGGGAAATTGATTGAATACTAAAATCAATATCTGCATAGCCAGTTAAAATTATAATTGGGCAATGGGGTAAAAAACGTACCATTTCCGTTACCAGCTAATTAAGGAAAGATTTATTCTTTGGTAGCCAGATAATTATAATCTTCCAGCAGTTTTTCAAGAAAGTCGGTAGAGGAAAGTCTGGATTCGATTTTAAGCACGTCCTTTATTTTATATTCAATTCTCATACAAATATCATGATTATGATGTTTGCGGGCTTGGGTTAATACTGTTTTTATGGTGTTGATATCATTGTCTGAAAGCCGCATTACTTCTGGGAAAACAGGTTTGTAATTGCTGCTGTTTATGGGAATAAAAATAGTGTCGTTTACTGACATGAAACTTTTTGCATCCACCACAACTGTACCCGCAGCAAGATCTCCAAGCCGTTGACTTTTCTTTGTAACCAATATTGCAATAACAACTGCAACACCAAAAAAGCCAGTATACATGGCATACATAAATAATGCAATCGATGATGCATATATATACCCAAACAAAAATGGCCATTCAAAAAACTTGGTAATCCATCTCAAAATAAACTGGCCAAAAGTAGGTTCTCCACCTTCCAGACTGATGACTCTTATTTTCATTATTTTTTTCCCAATCGTCTGCCCGTTTAGCAAAAGTTCTGTAAGCAAAGAATAGAAAAGCATCGGTAAAGAAATTATTAAAATATCGATTCCTGTGCTTTTTTCTGTATCAAGGTTAAACTCTTCGTAAAACAAATGTTTCATACTTAAAAGATAGAGAGCAAGCAGGGCAAAATCAATTAAATAGGCTACTAATCTTTTGTGAAAAGGCGCTACTTCAAAATCGAGACCCACATTAAAAGCAGTATTTATTTGAACGGTTGGCATTGTATCACAATTTACAGCCAACACTACATATTCTTAATAAAAGGATATTTTTTTATGAATAAAAAAAGCAGGAAATTGTATTTATATAAATGACATTAAATAAGCAGGATTTTTTATGAGGGAGGCAATGTTTATAAAGAAAAATGCAGATAAGTGGAAGGCTTACCAGCAGGAAGATCCCTCTGATCCTGATGAAGTCTCAGAGCGGTTTATAACACTTATGGATGATTTGGCTTATGCCAAAACTTTTTACCCTAAAAGCAAAGCTACAAAGTGGATCAACGGACTTGCAGCTGCTGTGTATCAAAACATTTATCGAAATAAGAAAGAAAAATATTCCCGCATTTTTACTTTTTGGAAATATGAACTTCCGCTAATTATACAAAAGCATCACCGAACATTTTTATTTACAACACTAATTTTTATTTTGTTTGTTGCATTAGGTGTATTTGCATCCCGGCAGGATCCTGAATTTATCCGGGGTATTTTGGGTGATAATTATGTAAGAATGACGGAAGATAACATTGCCAAAGGAGATCCTTTTGGGGTTTATAAAGACAATGATCCGTTTAACATGTTTGTAAGAATTGCTTTTAATAATATTAAAGTTGCGTTCATTACCTTCTTTGGTGGGTTTACAGGCGGTTTACTTACATTTTATTTGTTATGGAGCAATGGAATTATGCTCGGCAGTTTTCAGTATTTCTTTTTTGCAAATGGGCTGGGTATCCAATCAATACTCGTAATATGGATACATGGTACTATTGAAATATCTTCAATTATTATTGCCGGTGCTGCGGGTTTTATTTTAGCGAATGGCATTCTTTTTCCTGGGACTTATACCCGCATGGAGTCTTTTAAAAGAAATGCAAAAGATGCAGCAAAAATTTTAATCTGTTTAATTCCTTTTTTTATTGGGGCTGCATTTTTAGAAAGTTATATTACGCATTTAATGAGTGAAACATATAACAAAGCACCTGGCGGAATGCCTTCGTGGATGAGTGTTTTAATTTTAAGTTTATCATTTTTACTCATTACATGGTATTTTATTGCATGGCCTATATTGTTACATAGAAAAGGATTTTTTATTAAAAAAGACGGTATCGTTTCTCGGCTGCAACACAACGATGCATAAAACTTTTCTTTTAATTTTTTTCTTAACAATTATATTTTGTGCAAAAGCCCAAAAAAACAGTGCTACTCCAACAACAATAGACAGTTCATTGGTTATAAATAATAATGATAAAGTCGAGACTATAACCGGTTTTGCTAAAGATGTACTTGGCGATACAACTATAAACTTTAACGACTTTGCTTTGCAACGGGATACAGTTTCTGCACTAAAATTAAAAAAAGAATATAGTTGGACAACAAACATTGACAGCTTTTTATTGGCAAAGAAAAAGGAAGATAGCAGTCAATCGAAATTTGTGATAAACCAAAATAATAGTAATTCTTTTTTAAGCAGTTTATTTAACTCTCGAATTTTAAAGGCAACAATGTGGTTTATTGCAGCTGCACTTGTATTGTTTATTATTTATAAGCTTTTTTTAAGTGAAGGCGTTTTTGGAAAACGATCCGCTAAAGCCAGAATAAATTTGCAGATTGATGAAGAAGATACAAGCCTGGTTAATGATTATGAGAAGTTTTTAAGAAAAGCATATGATGATGGAAACTGGCGTTTTGCAATGCGTTTTTTATTTTTAAAAACCTTGCAAAAACTTAATGAAAAGGAAATAATAAAATATGCCGTTGATAAAACCAACAGTGTTTATGTAAATGAATTGCCGGTTGCCAGGAGAAATGATTTTGCTTCTCTTGCACTTTATTATGAGTATGTATGGTACGGTAATGTAGAAATTGAAAAAACTGTTTTTGATGCTATAGAAAACAAATTCAACAATTTTTTAAATAAAATATAGGTTGAAAAAAAGTATTTTAAATATTATCTTTTTACTCATTTTGGTCTGTTTAAACGCATGCCAGCCGCAAAATAAAAATAAGCCCGATCTCAGAGAAAGTTTTTCTTACAGAGATTCGAGACCGTTTGGAACTTCTGTGGTGTATAATATTTTACAGAAAAAATTTGCAAAAGAAAATTTAGAAATAAATAAAAAATCATTTGCGGATAATTACGGCTGGGATTACGATACTACATCTTTGTACATCAATATCAGCAGAAATTATTATGTTACTGACAGAGATGCTGAATCGTTAATGGCATTTATTTTCAAAGGAAATACCGCATTTATTTCTGCAGCATACTACGATACAATATTGCTGCATAAATTATTTTGTTAACAAAACAAGAATGGATTTTCGCCTGAAAGCAGTATAGCCACCTTAAAAAATACTTCGGTTCGTTTTACAGATAATCTTACTTTATATAATGAAAAATACAGCTATTATTATCTTCCGTTTAAAAATTATTTTTCAGAAATTAATGGTTCTTATGCAAGAATTATTGGTTACAATGAAGAGGGCAAGGCAAA
>JANLVW010000095.1:0-3342 GCA_031364205.1 Ferruginibacter sp. | reverse complement strand
GCCAAACCGCTGCGTGCCATTTTTAATAAGTTGTGGCTTGGCTTACCGGCTGCCTGCTCCAAATATAAATTTGTATTGCCCCTAAAATGTACAATATCCATTGCCTCATTTACCACAACTCCTGCAGGTGTATATTTTCCGAGAATTATTTCATCAGCCGTTTTTTGAAAATCAGTTTGCATGGGTTCACTTTTAAAATAGGTAGGTATACTCTGTACGCTTTTTTCGCTACGTGGGCTGGCAACGTGCACAAATTTTGATGGACCATCTTTTTTTACAAATAATTTATCATTTTTTACTTTTGATAAAAAAAGATCAGGCATACTGTTGATTGTTTCTGATTTACCTAACAATAAATAACCGTGAGGATTTAATGCATAATGAAAGGTTGAGAATGCTTTTTTCTGAAGATACTGCTCCATGTAAATAAGTACATTTCTACAGCTTACAAAATCAATTTTGCTGAAGGGTGGATCTTTTAAAAAGTTGTGTACAGCAAATACACACATATCCCGAAGCTCTTTATTGATGCGAAAACCAACTTCGGTTTTAGTAAAGAATTCCTTTACTCTTTCATCACTCACTTTATTTATTTCCGCTTTTGTGTATGTGCCCGTTCGTGCTTTTGAAATAGCAGGCACACTTATATCAGTTGCAAAAATCTGTACTCTTTCGTGGCTGTTTCCCAAAAATTCTTTTAGGCAAATAGCAATGGAATATGCCTCTTCACCCGTGCTGCAGCCTGCAACCCACACCCTTATGGGAGTATTTTTATCTTTATTCTTTAAAATGAGCGGAAAAACAGTTTCAAATAAATCATCAAAAACTTTTGCCTCTCTAAAAAACGATGTTACTGGTATCAGCAAATCCTGATATAACGCATCCTGTTCAGGAATATGCTTTTTGGCATAGGTAAGATATTGTTCAATATTTTCCTTTTTGTTTATTGCCATTCTGCGCAATATTCTTCTTCTTACAGTTGTTTGTTTGTAGTGAGTAAAATCTGTTCCTTTTCTTAAACGCAGCAGGGTTAAAATCTGATTATAAATATCTTCCTGCTGCTTGGGTAAATTATCAAAATCTTTTTCATCAAGATTTATTTTTGCTACCAGTTCTCCTAATTTTTGGGGGATTTCTTCCGGTGGTAATATAAAATCTACCACGCCGGCATACACAGCACTCTGTGGCATTCCATCATACTCTGCAGATAAATCCTGTGCAATGGTTATACCACCATTGTCTTTAATGGCTTTTAAACCAAGTGTGCCGTCAGATGCGGTACCAGATAACACAACTCCAATTGCATGGCTCTGGTGAATTTCTGCTAGAGAGGTAAAAAATAAATCGATTGGTAAATTAAGTTTGTTTTTAGTTTTCTCAGGCCTTGGGCTTAACTCCAGCTTACCGTCATTTGCAATCAGCATCTTATTGCTGGGAATAATATAAATATGATTTGGTAAAACAGTAACATTATCTGCTATTTCCGCTACGGGAATTTTAGTAACTTTTTGTAAAATTTCTGTAAGAAAACTTTCGTGACCCGGGTGAAGATGCTGCACCAGAACGTAAGCCATTCCTGAATTTTCAGGTATGGCCGCTAATAATTTTTTAAACGCAACCAGCCCACCGGCTGATGCGCCTATACCTACTACCGGGAAATTGTTGGCAGATTTTATTAATTCTTTATCGGGGCTGTTATCGTTTTCTTTTGCATTCATAATGCATTAATTTCAGCAGTAATTACAAATTTTTCTATGGAAGGTTGCCTGTAATTACCAGCAGCAATTAAATTAATAACCAAGGACATTAATTTTTTTAAATGCGCAAATAAACTTGGCTTTTTAATATAAAAGAAAGCGCCGTTTTCGTGAAGCAATTTTATAATATTTTCGTCAAGAGATGTTGAAATGATGACAACAGGAATCATTTTATAACGCTCACTTTGCCTTATTTCTACCAGGCATTCAAAGCCATTTTTACATGGCATGTTCATATCTAAGAAAATAATATCAGGCAAATTTTCGTTATTCTCTAAGAAATTCATCAGTTGCTCACCGTCAAAAACAGTTTTTAATTTAAAAGGCATTTTTAATTCTTCAAGCGAATTGGCAAAAAACATACAATCATCAGTATCATCATCTGCCAGTAAAATGTATTTTTCACCTAACAAATCATCAGCTGTAAGAGTATGTACATTTTTATTCATGAATATTTTTTATTTTTGGACGGCTCTTGTCCTATAAAAAATGAATTGCTGTTAAAAGAAATAGTGCTATTGTACAAGATAGTCTTATTATACCTTAATACTTAACAAACCAAACGCATTTAATTTGGATGTTAAAAAATAAGTCTTGCTATGTATCTGTGTGTTTTAAAATAAAATAAACTGTATCAGTTAGTTAATAAACAGCTTTATTTGTTCTGTAACTTCTTTGGCTCTGTTTACAATCATTAAATGCGCACCGCCATTAATTGTAGCATGGCATGTTACATATTTATACGGGAGTATTCTGTCTTCATTGCCATGAATATGAAATAGATTTTTAGGCACAACGGTATTTTGCCAGCAAGCTATTTTTTCAACAGCCCATTTTAAAAATACCGGTTCGGTATCGTGCAAAATAGCAGAAAGCATTTTTTTATCTTCAACAGTTCTGTTGCTGAAAAACCAGTTAGTAAAAACGTTTATATTAATTAAGGTTTTTGAAGGAATTATTTTAGGGAGTTTAAGTTTGCCCGCAAGCCTAAAATAAAATGGAATTTCATTTTTGCTTTTTGCTGATGATATTAAAACGATTTTTTCTGTAGCAATATGTTTGGCGACTTCTACCGCCATCATTCCACCAAAAGAAAGGCCAATTAAAACCGGAAGCGGCTTTGTTATTTGTAAGGTTAACCGCAGCGCATAACTTTCAATACTTTCATTTTTTTGGGGAGTTATCCATTTTATAAAATGAACATCATAACTGCTAAAATCAATTTTATGAAAAATCCGTTCATCTGCACCCAGCCCACTAAAAACATACACTGTTTTCATTCAAAAATTTTTCAGTAAGGTTATTCACTCTGCATATTTTTATTGTAGGCTTTTAAAAATATAGCACCAAGGTTTTTGTAAGGAGGTATATAATCATCACAGCTGTCTCTTATACTTTTGCTTGGGTCTCTCGAAAAAACTGACGTAAGGCTTTGCCACATTTTTGGCCATGATAAATTATCGTTGGCAGTAAACACCTGGTTAATATAAGTAAGTATCGGGCGGTTAATATCTCCTGTTCCAATCTCCTTGGTAGATATAATATGTGCCTCTGGATTTATCTCTAAAATTTCATTTAAATTTTG
>JANLVW010000077.1:0-7774 GCA_031364205.1 Ferruginibacter sp. | reverse complement strand
CTGACTATTATGATTCCGCTTTTGCAGGCAATGATAAAATAACCGTACCACATAGAGCTGATAATAATAATCACGCATTTCACCAGTATACTTTAACGCTTCACAATACTGACAGAAATGCGTTAAATAAATATCTGGCGGAAAAAGTAATTCCTTCAATGATCTATTACCCTGTACCTGCCCATAAGCAAAAAATGTTTGATGCTTTTGGCGGCAATGATTTTGATTTACCCATAACTGACTGGCTTACAGAAAGAGTAATTTCATTGCCAATGCATACCGAATTGGATGAAGAGCAACAGGCATTTATTGTGCAGCATGTTCTTAGTTTTATAAACAAAAAAAATAATTAGATATGAAAATTGCAGTAGTAGGAACAGGTTATGTGGGATTGGTTACAGGTACTTGTTTTGCCGAAACAGGAAACATAGTAACCTGCGTGGATATTGATCAAGAAAAAATTAAAAAACTTTCTAGTGGGCAAATAACAATGTACGAACCGGGACTGGAAAATCTTTTTTTACGCAATCAAAAAGAAGGAAGATTAATGTTTACTCAATCGTTGAGTGATGCAATAAACGGAGCAGAAATAATTTTTTTAGCACTGCCTACTCCTCCCGGGGAAGATGGTGCAGCAGATCTAAAATATATTTTAGGTGTTGCTGAAGACCTTGGAAAACTTATAAAGCCAACAGATTATAAAGTTATTATTGATAAAAGTACGGTACCTGTTGGAACAGCAGAAAAAGTTAGAAATGTCATTTTACAAAGCAGTGCCAAAGTACTAGATGAGGGTAAAGATTTAAGCACTGCATTTGATGTGGTAAGCAACCCTGAATTTTTACGAGAGGGTGTGGCAGTAGAAGATTTTATGAAGCCTGATAGAGTTGTAATAGGGACAAAATCTCCCAGAGCTATAAAAATAATGAATGAATTATATGCACCGTTTGTAAGGCAGGGAAACCCAATTATTTTTATGGATGAACAAAGTGCAGAACTTACAAAATATGCTGCCAATGCTTTTCTTGCAGTAAAAATAAGTTTCATGAACGAAATTGCGCAGATGTGTGAACGACTTGGTGCTGATGTGGATATGGTTCGTAAAGGAATTGGCAGCGATGAAAGAATTGGTAAACGTTTTTTATTTCCAGGTATAGGATATGGTGGAAGCTGTTTTCCAAAAGATGTGCAGGCACTTGCAAAAAGTGCAAATGAAGTGGATTATGATTTCCAGATTTTAGATGCTGTAATGAAAGTAAATAAAGAACAAAAATTACATCTTATCCCTAAAATAAATTCTTTTTACAGCAACAACTTAAGTGGTAAACATTTTGCAATATGGGGCCTTGCATTTAAGCCTAACACAGATGATGTGAGAGAAGCACCTGCATTTGTTATTATTGATGAATTATTAAGCGCAGGTGCTACTGTAAGTGTTTTTGACCCTGAAGCAATGAAAAATACTGAAGCTATTTATGTGACAAAGATCAGCTTTGCAAAAAACCAATATGATTCATTAAAGAATGCTGATGCCTTAATTATTGCAACAGAATGGAATGAATTTCGCACGCCTGATTTTGAAAAAATTAGTGCTGCTTTAAAAAGCAAAGCAATATTTGACGGAAGAAATTTATTTGAAAATTCACAGATGGAGAATCTTGGTTTTCATTATGAAAGTGTTGGTCGTAAAGCAGTAACAACATCAAAAAAATAAAAAATTATATTTTGCAAAAAAGAATATTAATAACAGGTGCTGCCGGTTTTTTAGGTTCGCACCTTAGTGACAGGTTTATAAAAGAAGGTTACCATGTTATAGGCATGGATAATTTGATAACCGGTGATCTTAAAAATATTGAACATTTATTTCCATTACAAAATTTTGAATTTTATCACCACGATGTTTCAAAATTTATTCATGTAACCGGGAGGCTGGATTATATTTTACATTTCGCATCGCCTGCAAGCCCAATCGATTATTTAAAAATACCTATCCAAACTTTAAAAGTTGGTTCACTGGGTACACACAATTGTTTGGGACTAGCTAAAGCGAAAAATGCCCGCATACTTGTTGCAAGTACAAGCGAAGTTTATGGTGATCCAAAAGTGCATCCACAAAACGAGGAATATTGGGGAAATGTAAATCCTGTAGGCCCAAGAGGAGTTTACGATGAAGCTAAAAGATTTCAGGAGGCCATCACCATGGCTTATCATACTTTTCATAATCTGGAAACAAGAATAATCAGAATTTTTAATACCTATGGTCCAAGAATGAGGCTGAATGATGGGCGTGCATTGCCTGCATTTATTGGGCAGGCTTTACGAGGTGAGGATTTAACGGTATTTGGTGATGGCAGCCAGACAAGGAGTTTTTGTTATGTAGATGATTTGGTAGATGGTATTTATAAATTGTTGATGAGCGATTATGCCCAACCTGTAAATGTTGGTAATCCTGATGAAATTTCATTGAAAGATTTTGCGGAAGAAATTATTAAGTTAACCGGAACAACTCAAAAAATAATATTTAAACCTTTACCGGTAGATGACCCAAAACAAAGACAACCGGACATTACAAAAGCAAAAGAAATATTAGGGTGGGAACCAAAGATTAATCGTGCTGATGGACTTAAAATGACTTATGAATATTTTAAAAATTTACCAAAAGAAGAATTAAATAAGCTGCCGAAAGAATTTACAAAAATTACTTTTTAAAATACAAAACACTATTAATAAATGTATCAGGAACTAGTACAGAAAAAACAAAAGCTTGCTGTTATAGGATTAGGTTATGTTGGTTTACCAATAGCATTGGAGTTTGCAAAAAAAATTAGAGTTATTGGGTTTGATATAAATGCAGACAGGGTAAAAATGATGCAGAATAAAATAGACCCAAGTAAAGAACTGGAAGCATCTGCCTTTGATGGTTGTAATATAGAATTTACAAATGATTTAGATGTTTTAAGAGAAGCCACGTTTTTTATTGTGGCCGTCCCAACACCTGTAGATGAACACAATGTACCCGATTTGATACCGGTAATTCGTGCAAGCGAAACTATTGGTAAAGTAATAAAAAAAGGTGATTATGTAGTGTATGAAAGTACAGTTTATCCTGGTTGTACAGAGGAAGATTGTGTCCCGGTTATTGAAAAATTATCGGGGTTGAAAATGGTTACAGATTACAAGATAGGCTATTCACCGGAAAGAATAAATCCGGGCGATAAAGAACATACTATTACAACCATTACAAAAGTTGTAAGCGGTTGCTGCGATGAAAGCCTGGATGAAATTGCAAAAGTTTATGAACTTGTAGTAAAAGCAGGTGTGCACAGGGCTTCTTCAATAAAAGTTGCAGAGGCTGCCAAAATAATTGAAAACACACAAAGAGATTTAAATATCGCATTGATGAATGAACTCTCCATCATCTTCGATAAAATGAATATAAATACTTTTGAAGTTTTAGAAGCTGCAGGAACAAAGTGGAATTTCCTTCGCTTTCAACCGGGACTTGTAGGAGGTCACTGTATTGGTGTTGATCCTTATTATTTAACCTACAAATCAAAAGAACTTGGTTATGACAGCCAGGTGATACTTGCAGGTAGAAATATAAATGATGGGATGGCAGGATATGTAGCAAAAAAGGTTTTACAACACATTATTCAGCATACAGGCAATATAAAAGATGCAAAAGTTTTAGTAATGGGTGCAACTTTTAAGGAAAATGTGAGTGATATAAGAAACAGTAAAGTTGCTGATGTTGTAAAAGAATTAAAATCTTTTTCGTTAAATGTAGATATTACTGACCCACATGCAAGCAGTCAGGAACTAAATCATGAATATGGTTTTGAACTTACTGACATCGTAGGTAACAATTACGATGCAATTATTGTTGCTGTACCGCATGCAGGTTACAAAGATTATGATGATGCATACTTTGCATCTGTAACAAAACCGGATGCCCTTATTTTTGATTTAAAAGGAACTTACAGGAACATTATTGAAAGCCGTACTTACAAAAGTTTATAAAGTTTAAAACTGTAAATAGGAACGTTTTTTATAAATGAAAATACAATATGGAATTATTTCACGAAGGAAGTTTAGCAGATAAAAAATTTTTAGTAACCGGTGGTGGAGGTTTTATTGGGGGGCATTTAGCTGAATACCTTTTAAAAAATGGTGCAGCAAGAGTTCGTGTGCTGGATAATATGGTAAATGGTTTTGAGAGTAATTTAGCAGTGTTAAAACAATACTCTGCTTTTGAATTTATACAGGGCGAAATAAGAAATTTTGAAGATTGCAACAAAGCCTGTGAGGGTATTGATTATGTAAGTCACCAGGCAGCGTTAGGTTCTGTACCCCGTTCTATTAAAGAACCAGTATATTTTAATGATGTAAATGTTGGCGGTTTTGTGAACATGCTTAAAGCTGCAGTAGATAATAATATAAAGCAGTTTGTATATGCATCTTCTTCATCCGTGTATGGTGATGAGCCAACACTACCTAAAGTAGAATCTAAAATTGGGAATTGTCTTTCACCTTACGCAGCTACAAAAAAAACAAATGAATTGTATGCGCAAATTTTTGCCGAAGTATATGGATTAAAAATTATGGGCTTTAGGTATTTCAATATTTTTGGCCCAAGACAAGATCCGGATGGAGCTTATGCTGCAGTTATTCCTTTATTTGTGAAAGGGATAATGAAAGAAACACCGGTTTACATAAATGGAGATGGTGAGCAAACAAGGGATTTTACATTTGTTGACAACGCTGTTCAAATTAATGTAAAAGGCATGCTTACTCAAAATAAAACTGCATTAAATAAGGTATACAATGTAGCTGTCGGTGAAAATTTTTCTGTAAATTATTTATATAATATTTGTAAAGAAAGCCTAGAAAGCCATTGGGAAGCTACCTACAGAGAGCCAAGAGTCGGAGATATTAGAAACTCTTTGGCAGATATCTCTCTCGCAAAAGAATTATTAGGCTATGCTCCTACAAAAAGATTTGAAAATGGGTTGGTAGAAACAATTGCATTTTTTAAAAAAGTTTATCAGAATGGATAGTACAATGAAGAAATAAAAGAATTCTGCGCTTTAATCACTATTAATTAATTTAAAAATTACCAACTAATCTTATGCCTTTTCACAAAACGGATTTCCCAGGATTGTTGATTTTTGAACCAAAGGTTTTTACCGACAGCCGTGGTTATTTTTTTGAAAGTTATAATGAAAATATCTGCAAAGCTGAAGGTGTTAGTATAAAATTTGTACAGGATAATCAGGCAAGTTCTGAGTATGGTGTAATTAGAGGTCTTCATTACCAACTTGCACCATTTGCACAGACTAAATTTATAAGGGTTTTATCAGGTAATATTTTAGATATTGTAGTTGATTTAAGAAAAGGATCTCCCAGTTTTGGAAAAGTATTTTCTTTGGAATTATCAGCAGAAAATCATTTGCAATTAATGGTACCAAAAGGATTTGCGCATGGTTACTCCGTGCTCAGCAAGACGGCAGAGGTTTTTTATAAATGTGATGAATTTTACAATAAAGACCAAGAAGCAGGATTGGCATACAACGATATTTCTTTAAATATTAATTGGAAAATAGAAGCCGGTAAAGAAACAATTTCAATGAAGGATCTTAATCAACCAACATTTGAAAATTGTAAAAATAATTTTCAAATGTAATGCAACCTAACTCACAGCAGAAAATAATTATTTTAGTAACAGGTGCCAACGGGCAGCTTGGGCTTGAATTTCAGCAACTAGAGAATCACTATCCTTTTTATACTTTTTTATTTCTTACGAAGGAACAACTTTCTATTACAGATGAAAATGTTGTCAATGATTTCTTTGAAAAGAACCACATTGATATATGTATAAACTGCGCTGCATATACTTCAGTGGATAAAGCGGAAGTCGAACAAGAAACAGCCATTGCTGCCAATACAACCGCTGTAAGTTTTATTGCAAAAGCATGTAAAAAGTATGATTCCAAGTTAATCCATATTTCCACTGATTATGTTTTTGATGGGAAGGGTACAAATCCTTATACTGAAATTGATGTAACAAACCCTGTAAATTTCTACGGAGAAACAAAATTAAATGGAGAGCACAAAGCATTAAAAGAAAATAAGGAAACAATTATTATTAGAACAGCATGGGTTTACAGCAGTTTCGGTAATAATTTTGTAAAAACAATGTTGAGGTTAATGAAAATAAAAGAAAGTATTGGCATCGTGAATGACCAGTATGGTTGCCCTACTTATGCAGCAGACCTGGCTATCGCTATCATGCAGATCATTACATCTAATAATTTTATTGCGGGTATTTATCATTATTCAAACAAAGGCAAAATAAGCTGGTACGATTTTGCAAAAGAAATTTCTTTACAAATAAATAGCCATTGTGTTGTAAATGGGATATCAACCAAAGAATTTCCAACTCCCGCATCAAGACCTTTTTATTCCGTTTTAGATACTACAAAAATTACTGACACATTTCATATAATCATTCCTGAATGGAAAGATAGTTTGAAGAAATGTCTGTCTGTTTCACATTTGCAAAAATAAATATTAGGCACAAAATATCTGCACCCAAAAAGATGCAGATATTTTTCTGTTTTTTTTAAATTACTGTTTTTCTATTTCTACAATACAGGCAATAATATTTTTACTATCTCCCGCACTCTTAAAATACATACTGCCATTTGTACCGCTGCCAAAAGATACATTGGTAATAGCATTGGCAGATACTGCATCATTTAATTTAGATGCAAAATCAGTTTTTGTGCTAGTATTTATCGCAGTGTTCAACGCATTATAATCAAGCTGCTGCTTACTTACAACAACACCCATCAAATCTTTGCTGCCCACCTGGTCTGCCTGGATAGATTCTTTTCTTGGAAATAATCTGTAACCCGTAATACCACAATATGGAGAGTGTATAGGCTTGTATGGAAACAACACAACACTTTTTGTAGCATCATCAGCAGGTGTAAAAATATAAACATAACACTCTACAGCATTCTTAAATTCAATCTTAAATTTTGATCCTTTTTTTATGGGAGTAACAGTTTTAAAAACATTCCCCGAAGAAAGTTTTAGAGGAATCTGTTGTTTCGATTCAGGATTAAACAAACCTACATTACATTCAAAAGCAACATTAAGTGCAGCTCCTCTTTTTGGTAATGGGTCAAGCCCATAAGCTTCCCGTACAAAATTTTTAAAATCGTCATAACGTATAAAAGCAATTCCATTTTCACCCCATTCCGATCCCCAGCTATTCATTAGCTGAAATGAACCACCTTCTATTCTGTCATCATAACCAATCACACACATTGCATGTCCACCAAAGCCAGTCATATTTTGATCTGAACCTTGTGGATGCCAAACTTTTTGACCCATCATTTCCTGCATAAAAGTTCCTCCTACCATCATTCCAATAACAACAGGTGCATCTTTTGCAAGATGCTCTTTTATTGCACGAATATTTATTCCGTTTACATCATCTGTTTCTGTAAGCCGATGAAACCCATGAATTTTATTTTGAGAAGCTGTCTGCTCTAATGAGCCATTTGCCTGACGGCTACAATCATTTTCATCGTATTTAAAATCCTGAAAAGGTACAGCTCCCTTTGTCTGCATAAACTCCATTGCCTTTTGTATGAAAGCACCCTGGCAATTATCCAAAGCAATATTGTTGTACAAAAATGCGGGGCTATAAGCAACACTATTTGGGTCTTGCCTTGTACTCGCTGCTTCTAAAATAGTTCGTGCC
>JANLVW010000060.1:0-3428 GCA_031364205.1 Ferruginibacter sp. | reverse complement strand
GATGAATATTGAGGTGCTCTAACTCATGTTTAATCTGCCGTTTGAGGTTTACAACCTCTGCCATTGAAAAATGATTTGCTACAACCAAATGCCCTGTCATAGCGTTTTGTGTTGTACTGATTGCCCAGATATGCAGGTGATGAAAATTTTTTACACCTTCCATTTTTAATACTTTGTTTTTAACTTCCTGTATATCCACATTATCGGGCACACCATCTAATGAAAGCCGTAAACTCTTCTTTAATAAACCCCATGTGCTTACGATGATTACCCCACAAATAACAAGACTCAACAATGAGTCAATCCAATACAAATGTGTATAATAAATGATGATGCCACCAAAAACCAAACCTAATGATACCAGCGCATCAGAAGCCAAATGCAGAAAGGCAGCTTTTACATTAATGTCGCTTTCCCTGTCTCTAAAAAACATAAATGCAGAAACACCATTTATAGCAATACCAATTGCTGCTATAATAGCAATGACTATTCCCGGCAATGGTTGCGGATTTTGAAACCTAAAAATGGCTTCGTAGCCAATTGCGCCTATGGAGATTAATAAAATAACTGCATTAAGCAATGATATTAAAATGGATGATTTTTTATACCCGTAAGTATATTTTTCAGTTGATTTTGATTTAGATAGTTTAAAAGCAATCATTGCCAGTGCTAAACCTGCTACATCTAAAAAATTATGCCCTGCATCAGAAAGCAGAGACAACGAATTTATATTTAACCCAATAACTATTTGAATAATTACATAGGCCAGGTTTAAAACAATACCAATAATAAAAGCATTATTTAAATTAGTAATTACTGGAGCATGGCTGTGGCTATGACCTGCATGATTTTGGTCTGAATGATTGTGTGCCATGTTATTTTTAAAATTCTATATGCCCTCTTATTGCAAAAACATGAACGGGCCCCCGGTCTTTATTGTATGCAGGATTATTTACAAATTGATAATCCGCTGAAATAAAAAATGATTTTGCAATTTGTGCTTTATAGTATACTTCTGTAATGGCTTCTGCACCATAATTTAATTTTCCATCGCCAATAATAAACCCATATAAACCTGCATTCAAAAAATTTTGATGCTCTTTTGATATACCATTAATTACCTGAGCAATACCAATATTATCATTAACTCTTTTCCAGCTGTTTCCTTTTATGTTTATGCCTCCGCTAATACTCTGGTCAATTTCTGTAAATGCCCATGTAGCGGTTTTACCATCGTTCCAACTTGCTTTTAAAAATGTACCAACTGTGTTTGAAATTTCTTTTTCTGTATTTATACCAAAGCCATATTTTACTCCACCGTATCTTTTCCATTCTTTTTGCCCGGTATAAACATCAACAGCAGAACTATCGCCCTTTTTTACTTCGGCTAAGGTATTGTTGTAAGTTGGTGCTTGTGATATGCTGTGATAAGCCAATAACCTTATTACAGTTGGGCGTTTTGTTTTAAATATTTTTTCAAATTCTATAGTTTCAGAATGTGCTTTTGTTACTTTATAATCAAGCTTTAATCCATTTGCTTTGCATGGCATTAACACAGAAGAAAGACGTATTGCAAAAGAAGGTTTTATTAATTCTGCAACTACTCCTTGTGTATAACCTCTTGTATCGGCAGGGTAATCCCATGCACCGTTGCTCATAAGTGACCAATTTATAAATTGTGAACGGGGATCATGGCTGTAAGAGTTATCATCAAAAAAATCGGATAGTGAAATTTTTCCCCCTGTAATAGTAATACGAGAAGTTGGAATTTTTTCTTCCACCTGATTAACATCTGACACCCTTGATTCATACCCTGTATTTTTTAAAGCAAAATACTGTTTAAAATATAATCGTGCTATGTATAATGCAGGTTCTGGGCTGCCAATCCGGAAAGTTTCGCCATTTGTAAAACCTGCAATACCTCTTGTAGAACTAATACCTGATCCACCTGTAATTTCAGGATTAAAATATAAGGCTCCATTTTTCCAAATTTTATGCCCTAAAAACAAAGTGGTGGTTAAAGAAAGTTTTCTGCTTTCGGCAGTGTTGCTCAAACTATTATCTCCAGAATATTTGGCTTTAAAAGAAGGGTGGGTTTGGTTAATAGCTGTTAATTGAAAATGATAACTCCATTTTTTACTACTATCTAAAGATTGTGCAAAAACGGCTATTGATATTGAATTAATAGAAATTAGTAAAATTATTTTTTTCATTTTCTAAAATGTTTTTTCAGTGGCTGTTTTAATTATTTTTTTAAACTCAGTCCTTTAGTTAAACTAGGTTTTATTTCTTTTTTCTATGGTTCCAATCAATTCGTCTACCCAATATCATTTTTATAATAGATTTATCAGTAGCATCCGTTAAGCCAAAGCCATAACCCAAATTCAATTCCCAATCTGCTGAAAAATCAACATCCAGGGTTAAAAATATTTGTTCATTTTGTTGATTGTATGGGAGAAATTTATTTACCGGTCCAACTGAACCATAATATTCAATACCGGGTGCTATAATTTTTGATATTGCGTAACTCGCTTTAACATTTGGAGAAAAAGTAAAACCTTGGCTTTTGTTTAATCCGTGAAGCGATCTATCAATAGCAGGGTTAAAAGCAACATACCATTTATTAATTGTTTTATCAATGATTGGTCTGATTTCCAGCGACCAATCATCTTCGCTATAATGTGATTTTTGATAACCTACTTCAGTTGCTAAACTAAGCCCAAAAGGTAATTTCCACTTTTCGGGAGCTGCAATGCGTGGCCTAATATGGCTGCCTACGTAAGCAGTTCTCCCATCACTACCAAGGGCATTAAACATATAAATACCTATTTCAAAATTATCTGTAAATCCATGTGTAATCTCAATAGTTTCGTGAAATATATGGTTGGTTGCATACACCGCATTCTTAGTTTCAGTTGAACCGATTTTTGTGTAATTGCTGTGTAACTCAAACATGGTACTTCCCTTTTTTACGGTAGCAGCACCATAAACCTGTATTTCATAATTATCCTGTGCTGTACCTTTTAAAAAGGATACACATAATAGCACCGGTAGCATAAATTTTATTGAATGTATCATAACCACTGACTAAATTTTTTGATGAACCAATTTTTTATTACTTGTGTAAGAAGGCAATAACTCGTTAATATGAGAATAAGCCAAGGGAAATAACTTAATGGCAAGGCCTGCAATTTTATTGCACTTGCAAAAGGCGAAAAAGGAATTGCAATTCCTATCAGCATTATTATAGAAGTTAATGCCACAACCGGTGCTGTAGCCCAACTTTGTATAAAAGGAATTTTCTTTGTCCGTATCATATGTACAATTAGGGTTTGCGATAGCAATCCTTCTATAAACCATCCACTTTGAAAAAGACTTTGGTGTTCAGGAGAATTTGCTTTAAAGAAATAGAACATTAAAAAGAAAGT
>JANLVW010000026.1:0-1303 GCA_031364205.1 Ferruginibacter sp. | reverse complement strand
GTTATGATCAAAACAACATTCATTTCACCGTTCATAATTCGGCCTATAATTTTATGAGAGGAAATCAAAAAACCGCAACTAAAATTATTCCAAGCGCATCAGATGATTTTCATATTTACAGAGTTGACTGGACACCATATTCCATTAAAGGTTTTATTGATGGTGAGCCATATTTTGAATATGTAAACGCAAATAATGGCTACACATCTTGGCCATACGACAAAAAGTTTTTCCTTATTTTAAATATCGCAGTTGGCGGAGACTGGGGCGGAGTGCAGGGTGTTGACAATACAATTTTTCCTGCAACCATGATGATTGATTATGTAAAATATTACAAAATCATCCTCTAAATTTTATATCCTCAGGAATTGTTTTTTAAGTCTTTTATACTTTTCAGCTCTTAATAATTTAAATATGAAAAAATTTTATTTACTTTTTTCGGCTTTATTGTTGACAATGTTCTCTTTTGCGCAAATTCAATTGCCATTAGATTTTGAATCAGCAACGACAAATTATACATTTACAGATTTTGCAGGTGGTGCTACAACCAAAATTGCTAACCCACAAATTAGCGGAATAAATACAAGTGCCAATGTCGCAAAAATGGTAAAAGGTTCGGGACAAGTTTATGGAGGAAGCTTTATTACGCTTTCAGCTCCAATGGATTTTAGTGTAAACAAAACATTTAAAGTAAAAGTATTTTCACCAAGAGTTGGTGCTAAGCTTTTATTAAAAGTAGAGAATGCAACAGACGGAAGTATAAATTTTCAACAAGAGGCCACATCAACAGTAGCCAATGTATGGGAAGACTTGACTTTTGATTATTCTGCTATTAGTACTACTAACCAATACAGTAAATTGGTTTTTATATTTGATAATGGCACAGCCGGCGATGGTACAGCAAACTACACCTGGTTATTTGATGATGTGCGATTGGTAGCATCCACCGGCGGTGGCGGTGGCGGTACTTTAACTTTGCCCGTGTTGCCATTGGATTTTGAATCAGCAACAATAAATTATGCATTTACAGATTTTGGAGGTGGTGCAACAACCAAAATTGCTAACCCACAAATCAGCGGAATAAACACAAGTGCCAACGTTGCAAAAATGGTAAAAGGTACCGGTGAAGTATATGGAGGAAGTGTTATTACGCTTGCAGCGCCAATGGATTTTAGTGTAAACAAAACATTTAAAGTAAAAGTATTTTCACCAAGAGTTGGTGCTAAGCTTTTACTAAAAGTAGAGAATGCAACAGACGGAAGTGTAAATTTTCAACAAGAGGCCACATCAACAGTAGCCAATG
>JANLVW010000005.1:0-3440 GCA_031364205.1 Ferruginibacter sp. | reverse complement strand
CAGCGAAGGAGACCGAACAAATGCTGAATAGATTTCCGCAGATAACAGCCCCAAAATATTTACATTATAAAATGAAAAATAATATACTTGAATTTAATTGTAGAGTTTGCAAAGTCCTAACTCAGGAGGGATTTAGGGGTGCTGTTTTTTTTCTTTTATCTTCGTACAAATATTAAAATATGTTCCGTTCTCACACCTGCGGCGAGTTAAAAATAGACGATGTAAATAAAGATGTAACCCTTTCCGGATGGGTACAAACGGTGCGTAAATTTGGCAGCATTACTTTTGTAGATTTAAGAGACAGATACGGCATTACCCAATTGCTTTTTAATGAAAGTCTGAATGAAGTGCTTGATAAAAATCCGTTAGGTCGTGAGTTTGTGCTTCAGGTTACAGGAAAAGTGAGCGAACGCAGCAGCAAAAATGCAAACATTGCAACCGGCGATATTGAAATAGCGGTGGCAAGTTTTACAATCTTAAATAAATCAATCACGCCGCCTTTTACTATACAGGATGATACAGATGGTGGTGATGAACTGCGCATGAAATACCGTTTTTTAGACCTTCGCAGAAATGCTGTGAAGAAAAATTTAGCGCTGCGTTATGCTGTAGGAAGAAGCACCAGAAATTATTTGCACGAAAATAATTTTATGGATATTGAAACCCCATTTTTAATTAAAAGTACACCCGAAGGTGCAAGAGATTTTGTGGTACCAAGCCGGATGAATGCAGGACAGTTTTATGCATTGCCACAAAGCCCTCAAACATTTAAACAGTTGCTGATGGTGAGTGGTTACGACCGTTATTACCAGATTGTAAAATGTTTTAGGGATGAAGATTTGCGTGCAGACAGACAACCTGAATTTACACAGATAGATTGTGAAATGAGTTTTGTGGAACAAGAAGATATTTTGCAAATGTTTGAAGGATTGGTGCGCCGCATTTTTAAAGATGTAAAAAATATTGACTACACAGAAACCATTGAACGCATGAGTTGGATGGATGCCATGTGGACTTATGGAAATGATAAACCGGATATTAGGTTTGGAATGAAATTGTATAATTTAAAATTTCCTTCGCATACTTTTTCGGAACAAAAAGATATCTCTGAACTTATTAACGGCGCAGATTTTAAAGTGTTTGATGAAGCTGAAACCGTTGTTGCGATTGCTGTTAAGGGCTGCTCAAATTACAGTCGCAAACAAACAGATGAATTAATCGAGTGGGTAAAGAGACCACAGATTGGCATGAAAGGATTGGTTTTTATAAAGTGTAACGATGACGGAACTTTTAAAAGCAGTGTAGATAAATTTTATACAGAAGATAAATTAAAAGCTATAGCAACGGCCGCAAATGCAACTGCCGGCGACCTTATTTTAATTGTTGCAGGTGCAGAAGAAAAAACAAGAAAGGCCGCAAGCGATCTGCGCATGTACATGGGTACAACTCTTGGCTTAAGAAAAGCCGATGACTATAAATTATTGTGGGTATTGGATTTTCCATTGTTTGAATACGCAGAAGAAGATAACCGTTGGGTAGCAAGGCATCATCCTTTTACATCGCCAAAGCCAAGCGATATGGAGACGATGATAAACAATGACCCCAACATTGCCAAACCTGCAGAATATTTAAAACACCCTTATGCAAACATAAAAGCCAATGCGTACGATATGGTGCTTAATGGTAATGAAATTGGTGGTGGCAGTATACGTATATTTCAAAAAGAATTACAGCAAAAAATGTTTGCCGCACTTGGAATGAGTGAAGAAGAACAGCAACATAAATTTGGATTTTTATTGGGAGCTTTTGAGTATGGAGCCCCGCCTCACGGTGGTATTGCATTTGGGTTTGACAGGCTTTGTGCTATTTTAGGAGGCAGCGAAAGTATAAGAGATTTTATTGCATTCCCTAAAAACAACAGCGGCAGAGATGTGATGATTGATGCGCCAAGCACAATTGATGACAAGCAGTTTGAGGAGTTGCAGATTAAGTTGAATTTGAAATAAATTTTTAAATTTATCAAATAAATATTTTAATGAAACACGTTTTTTTAATCTGCATCACAGCATTATTATTTACCTCCTGCCAAAAAGATTTTTTGATAGATGCAGACGCTGTAATATCCCCAACAACAATTGTCGCAAGTACACAGTTAAATATTTCTTATGGTACAGATCCTTTACAAAAAATGGATTTGTATTTACCCTCAGGCCGCAGTGCAGCAACCAAGGTTATGATAATGATACACGGTGGTGGATGGAGTACCGGTGATAAAACAGAATTATCTATTTATGTAGATACCATGAAAAAGAGATTGCCCGATTATGCAATCATCAACATTAATTACAGGTTGGCAGTAAATGCAACGACTACTTTTCCTACGCAGGAAAATGATGTAAAAGCAGCGCTTGATTACATTTACAGCAAAAGAAATGAGTTTCAAATTTCAGATAAATATGTTTTATTGGGTGTGAGTGCAGGGTCGCATTTGGCATTATTACAGGCTTATAAATATGCGAGTCCTGTAAAAATTAAAGCGGTGGTAGATTTTTTTGGCCCGACAGATATGACCGCCATGTACAACGATCCTGCATCTGCGTTTGTGCCGCCATCTTCTATTGCGCAATTGTTTAATGGTGCTACGCCCACATCAAACCCTATTGTATACAGCCAAAGCAGTCCAATAACATTTGCAAATGCGCAGGCAGTACCAACAATAATTTTACATGGTGGAACAGATCCACTTGTAAAAGTTACGCAGGCAACAACTTTAAGGGATAAACTTATTTCATTTAATATTACACAGCAGTATGTTTTTTATCCTACACAAGGCCATGGTTGGACAGGCGCAACACTTACAGATTCATTTGATAAAATACAGGTTTTCCTAAACCAATATGTACAGTAAAATATTAAATAAAAAGTTTTTTCTTGCTGCTTTTATTTTAGTGTCTGTAATTGTTGCAAATGCACAAAATAATGGACCTTTTTTTAAAGATGCGCTTAAAGAAAAGCGCTCCGTTTTTTACAGCAATATTGTAAAAAACATCAACAAAACATTTGCATTACCGCTTATTGATAACACAGAAGATGCATGGATAAATGCCATCAATAATATTAATCTTGTAAAGTTTCAATCACCATTTATAAATGGCAGAATTGATGAAGCTGTAAAAAATATTTCAGCCCGTAGCGATGCATTTAAAAAGGCTTTATTGGAATTAATAAATGCAGAATATCCAAATAAATATACAACTCAAATAAAGAATATTTTTAAAAACGCCACAGACGATGTAAAATTATTGGCAATGGCTGCCAACTATATTTTGCCTGCAACCATATCTGCAGAAAGAAAAGTAATGCTGCAGCAAACCACAGCATTATTTAATAAAAATACTGAAAATGCAATACTGTATGAGGTTTCAGAGCAAATAAAAAAT
>JANLVW010000853.1:0-3111 GCA_031364205.1 Ferruginibacter sp. | reverse complement strand
TACATATTGATGTGAACAATATTGAGAGCCTCTGTCTGAGTGATGGATAAGAGGCTCCTTATATATTCTGTTATTTAATGCCATTTGTAAGGCTTCAACACATCCTTCTGCAGCCATATCATTGCGGAAGCTATAACCCATAATTTTTCTGGAATACGCATCTGTAATCAAACTTAAATATCCCCATTGGTTGGTCATGCGGATGTAGGTAATGTCACTGACCCATATCTGTTCGGGTCTGTTTACTGATATGTTTTTTATAAGGTTACTGTACTTGCGCATCCAGTGGCGTGAGTCTGTTGTGATGATTTTTCTTTTCCTGCGGCGGATTAAAAGCTTGTGCTCAGCTAGTAGGTCAAAGAGATAATCTCTGCCTATACTGATCTTATGAGATGCAAGCCTGGGCTGCAACACATAATGAAGCTTACGGGTGCCCAATGCCGGTAAATCCTTTCTGATATTATTCACCTCCTGCAGAATAATATCTTCTTTGACTAAGCTGTTTTCTTTACGCCATAATGCGTCGTAATAGGCGTGTCTTGTTTTGCCAAACAATCTGCACAACACAACCATCCCTGTACGTGGATGATCCTGTTTCATTTTTATGACTGCCTGGCACCAGACTTTTTTCTGATATCAATTTTTAATTGTTCTTCGGCTACATCAATTAATGTATTCAGCGCTTTTATTTTAAGCTCTGCTTCCTCCAATGCTTTTTGCAAAGCCGGGGTTGGTACCTTATCAAGCTTTTTTTTGTTTTTACCCATCAGCGGTTTTGTTTCTATACAAATCTCCACCTTTTCTGATTTATATTGATTCAGCCAATCCCTAATGATTTTTGCGTCCTTTATTTTGTAAGCTACCTGAGCTTCCCTTATACTCATTCGGCCCTGCTCAACAGCGCTAACAATGGTGCGCTTTTGAAGATTGCTGTAACTTTTTCTTTTGAGGTGATGCTGATAATTTGGTGAACCATACGTTCTCATCCACGCATTAATAGATGATTTACCTAACCCATAAATTCTAATGGCTTCTTTTCGGGGCAACCCTTCTTCAACTTCCTTTACAATTTTTAAAATTAACCGTTTGTCATACCGAGACTGACGATCGGTTCTTGGAGCATACTGCGATGATTGGTCTGATTCCATATACACTTGTTTTGTGTATAGCTATTTTAGGACAAAACATTGTGCCAACAAGCAAAAATTGATTGCAGATAAAATAAACATACCAAAGTTTACTACCAATGCCGCAGCATCTAACCTTGATATTGTATTGATTAAATATGAAACCGGAATAAATGCCACTATTGAGGATAACGGAAAAGGTTTTGATACATCTGATAAAAATAAATTTTCGGGTAGTGGGTTAGATAATATACAAAAGAGAATAAATTTTTTAAAGGGACAGGTTGAATGGAATTCGAAGCCAGGCAATGGAACGTTGGTGGCTATTCATATTCCTGTAGAGGATTAAAATTTTTTGGATTGTGTGGTAAGGTTGTGATTTTTTTTCTTGTATTTTATTTATTGATTAACTAAACTTACGGCAAGGATGAGTAGTTGCTGAAAAAAACGAAAAAAGAAATTATCAGCATATAGATTGGTTAAATATTTTTTGTAATTTTAAAATATAATTATAAAACATCATTAAAAAATATGAAAAAAATATTCTTCCTTTTTTTATTATTTATAAGTATGCAGCTAATGGCACAACAACCCCGAGGCCGTGTCGATCAAAACAAACGTGTTGATCAAAACAAAAATGTGCAAATGCATTTTAGTGGTATAAATTTTTTAGGTATAATTTATAATAACACAATTTTAAGGGCCGGTTATCATTACTATTCCTTTTATGGAAAATATTTCTTTACATTTCAGGCAGATGGTAATCTTGCAATTTATCGTTCAGCAGATAAGAAAGTTTTATGGAGCAGCGGAACTACCGGAAGATCTGTGAGAAAATGCGAATTTCAAAAAGATGGTAATTTAGTACTTACAAGCGTGAATGGAACTGTTGTTTGGGATGCATTTGCTCACCAAAGACAGCAGACAAACAGCATTTTTGAAAATGCAGCAGAAAATAAAGCAAGGGGTGGAAGAACTGCTTTGATTATGCAAAATGATGGTAACCTTGTTATTTACACAGGCAAAAACAGAGGGGTAAGATGGGCTTCTTACAGTAATCAATAATTTTCAGTAAGGGGTTTTTACAAATATTATAAATGCTGTTACAATCTAATACTTGTAACAGCATTTTTGTTTAAAAATTTAAAAAAGCTACTTTAAAAGATACAGCATTTTATTCCATAACACATTTACATCTTTATGAACCCTCATTTTTACCCAAGAATGATTTTTAGAAATCAAGCTTCGCTTTTATTAGTTCAAATAAATTTATTCATCACCCTGCCATTGCTGGACTGAAGTGCTGTTGTTGTTGGAATGTAGGAAAGAGCAAGCAGCCAAGACTACCAATAACAATTGTAATGCTTCTAAAAAGATTACGATTCTTTGACGTTTATAAAAAGGAATTGTAAACAGATTTATGTTTTTACTTTTTAAGTTATAGGTTCTGCAAATGTTGTTGGTACAAATCTATTGTCGACCTGGAACTACCTACCAACAATGGGTTAAGAAAACAGGACGTTGCATTATTTTCTTTGCCAAAAATTTCCGCAGGAAAAAAATATTGCTGTAATTAATTGAATTAAGATAAGTAACAAAAAGGTAAAAGATCAGCGATTGCTATGTATGAAAAAGTTATAAAAAGATTTTAAACTTAATTTTTTTAATTACATAAACTCCTAACTTCAATTATGAAAAACTTATTATCCATTATTTTTTTTGCAGCTACAATTGCAGCATCTTGTAAAAACGAACCCAAAAAAACAACCGATGCAACCACAACAGTGGATACTGCAAAAACGGTAGAAAATAAACCAACAACTCCGGCGGCGGCTTGTTATTCTTACATAAAAGACAAAGATACTGTTACATTAAAAATGGAAAGTTCAGCCAATGTTGTTTCAGGCAAATTATCGTACAAGCTTTATCAAAAAGACAGCAACAAGGGCGAATTAAATGGTCAACTTAATGGAGATACATTATT
>JANLVW010000806.1:0-2959 GCA_031364205.1 Ferruginibacter sp. | reverse complement strand
TTTATTTTTTCATATAACCTGTTTAAATCACTTGCTGCACCTAAAGAAATCTTCGCATCATTTGGTAAATCAATTACGCTTACTGTACCGGTATTGTAAACATAATCTCCTGCTGCGTTTACATTTCCTGCAACAGCTGTTACTCCAGTTTTAGTGCCTTGCGCATCTTTTAATAAATCACCCGTTTCAGCAACTACAGCAGTTTTACCCATTATTTTATTTAAATTTTCTAGTTGTACTTTTCTTGTTGCTTGAATATCCAAAGCAATGTAAGGTGCTATTACAAGAGAGACAATGCTCATCAGTTTGATTAATATATTCATTGATGGGCCAGATGTATCTTTAAATGGATCTCCAACAGTGTCACCCGTTACAGAAGATTTGTGTGGTTCTGATTTCTTGTAGAACATTTCACCGTTTATCAAAACTCATTTTTCAAAAGATTTTTTTGCATTATCCCATGCGCCACCTGCATTCGATTGAAAGATTCCCATTAGTACGCCTGATACGGTCACACCTGCCAATAAGCCTCCTAAAACCTCTGGACCAAACACAAAACCAACAACAACAGGAGTTATCAATGCAATAGCCCCGGGCAACATCATTTCTTTTATAGAAGCTTTAGTAGAAATAGCTACACACTTATCGTATTCAGGCTTGGCTTTGTATTCCATAATACCCGGAATTTCTCTAAACTGGCGACGAACTTCCTGTACCATTTCCATAGCAGCTTTACCAACTGCTTGTATGCAAAGTGCAGAAAATACAAACGGTATCATACCACCTACAAACAAACCAGCTAATACCGGTGCTTTATATATGTCTATCGCATCAATACCCGCAATGCCCACAAATGCAGCAAACAAAGCCAATGAAGTTAAAGCAGCAGAAGCAATTGCAAATCCTTTACCTGTAGCAGCAGTTGTGTTACCCACAGCATCTAAATTATCTGTGCGTTCTCTTACTTCAGGAGGTAATTGACTCATTTCAGCAATACCGCCCGCATTATCGGCAATAGGACCAAATGCATCTATTGCTAATTGCATTGCTGTGGTAGCCATCATACCTGCTGCTGCAATTGCTACACCATATAAACCTGCAAAATGATAAGAACCCATAATTCCGGCAGCCAAAGTTAAAATTGGAATTACGGTAGATTTCATGCCCACAGACAAACCCGCAATTATATTTGTAGCATGGCCTGTTGAAGATTGTTGTATGATTGACATTACAGGTTTTTTACCCATAGCTGTGTAATATTCTGTAACAATACTCATAATTGCACCAACTCCTGTACCTACTAAAATAGCATAGAAAACACCCATTTTTGTAAACGTTACAGAACGTAGCGTAATATCTCCATCAGGTAACATATAAATTACAATAAAATAAGAAGCTATTACTGTTAGTGCCATTGAAGCCCAGTTGCCAAGGTTCAACGCATTTTGTACATTTGATTTTTCGTCTTTAATGGTGACAAACCAGGTACCAACTATTGAAAAAAGAATTCCTAAACCACAAATCACCATTGGTAACAGGATAGGAGACATTCCACCAAAAGCATCAGTAACTTTTATTTCTTGACCAAGTACCATTGTTGCTAATATAGTAGCCACATACGATCCAAAAAGATCCGCACCCATTCCGGCTACGTCACCAACATTATCACCTACGTTATCTGCAATTGTTGCAGGGTTACGCACATCATCTTCAGGGATGCCGGCTTCCACCTTACCAACTAAATCTGCACCTACATCAGCGGCTTTTGTATAAATACCACCACCAACTCTTGCAAATAAAGCAATAGATTCAGCACCCAACGAAAAGCCTGTCAACACTTCAATGGCAGTTTTCATTTGGTCACTATCAACTGTTAATACGTTAAATATTTTAAGAAGAACAATAAATAAACCGCCTAGTCCGAAAACAGCCAGCCCAGCAACACCCAAACCCATTACAGTACCACCTGTGAAGGAAACTTTTAAAGCAAGTTTTAAACTTGTCCGGGCGGCTTGCGTAGTACGAACATTTGCTTTTGTAGCTACTTTCATACCTATATAACCAGCCGTTGCAGAAAACACTGCACCAATAATAAATGCGATGGCTATTACCCAACTACCATGAATTGGCTTGCCATTAATTTCATGTATTGTACCTGAATATGCAAGCAACGCTGCAGCAAAAACAACAAAAATGCTGAGAACTTTCCACTCTGCTTTTAAAAAAGCCATGGCACCATCTGCAATGTAACCCGCAAGTTCCTGCATATTTTTATCGCCTGCATCTTGTTTCGTTACCCATGCAGATTTTATTGCCATTACTATTAATCCTACAATACCTAATGCAGGTACTACATAAATCAAGTTTTCCATCATATAAAATTGTGTTTTTTGGTGGGCAAAAATAGGGAAAAAGAGGGGAGAAAATCCATTTTTGATCTAACATATGAGACCGTACTCATAATAATTAAAACTAGGTTAATGCGTGTTTAAGAAATACATTGTCTTTTCGGCAAAATCACACGAGCATAATTGAGAAGCTTGTAATGTGGATTTACAAGTAAAGAACTAAATAATTTTATGTAAAATTTAATTTTATTAATCATCAATTTTTTTGGCTTTTTTTAGAATTTTTACAGCAACTTCATACCATAATAACCTGTGAGCGTAAACACTATACACCTTGCAATTACACCCATACAGCACCAAAACACAAGTTTGTTTAAAGATGCATTTAAGCCTACACCAACAGCAATGCTAATAGGTGCACCTACTGTAAAAGTTCCAAAAAATCCCAGTCCAATTACACCAAACTTATTCCATATTCTGTGAGCAAGTGTATCTGTTTTTACTTCTTTTACTTTTGGTTTTTTATACTTGGCAATAAAATTCCTTATTTTATCGCCTAAAAAAGCAACGACAAATACACCTGTAAGCCCACCAATTACACTTGAAAAAAA
>JANLVW010000726.1:0-7679 GCA_031364205.1 Ferruginibacter sp. | reverse complement strand
TTTTTGTTTAAAGTTTCTTCGCTCAGCATATTTCTTTCTTCGCTTTTGCCGCTTGGGTCGCCTACCATTCCTGTTGCACCGCCTACAAGCGCTACAGGTTTGTGCCCAGCTTTTTGCAAATGAACCAAAAGTAAAATGGGTACAAGGCTGCCAATATGTAAACTATCCGCCGTAGGGTCAAAACCGATATAACCCGATGTAATTTCTTTGTTTAATTGATTTTCAGTGCCCGGCATTATATCCTGCAACATTCCACGCCATTGTAATTCTTCTAAAAATGCATTCATTTCACAAAAATATTTTGGCAAAAATAAGCTTGTAAAAATTAAAAGGTAACCCGGTTTTTTTAAAATTTAATTTTAGCTTTTTAGAACTGCTGTAATAAAAAATTTAAATCAGAGAAATAGATGCTGTTTTTCCTATTTTGCCTGTAGTTTTTTTCAACAATAGGAACTCTTAAAATGCTTGGTTTTCATTATATTTGAAAGACATTTTACTTTTAAATATTGTTCACACTTTTTTACTGTTTAGAACGTTTAAGAAATCAATAAAGTTTTACAATTATTAATATTGTTATCATGAAGAAAAGCCTTGCTGCTTGTTTGTCGGTTCTTATTTTGTTTTCTGTTTCAGGTTTTTCGCAATTCAGAAAATATTCAAACGAATTTCTAAATATTGGTGCGGGAGCAAGAGGTTTAGGAATGGGAAGTGCTCAGGTAGCCTCCGTAAAAGATGCTACTTCAGGTTATTGGAACCCCGCAGGATTAGCAGAAGTAAAAAATAATATAGATGCTACTATTATGCATGCTGAGTATTTTAGCGGTATAGCCAAGTATGATTATGCAGCAGTTGCAGTGCCCGTTCAGGATAGCAAACGTACAGTCGGCTTTTCATTGCTTCGTTTTGCGGTTGATGATATACCAAATACTCTTTTCTTGGTGGAGCCTGATGGAAGTATTAATTACAATAACATTAAATCTTTTTCTTCAGCAGATTATGCATTTTTAATGTCTGTTGCGCAAAAAGTAAAAGAAAATGACAATTATGTTTTAAATGCCGGATTAAATGCTAAGGTTATTTACAGAAAAGTTGGAAAGTTTGCAAATGCCTGGGGATTTGGCATAGATGCAGGATTGCAAATGAGAGGAAAAAATTGGAATATTGGTTTGGTGGCAAAAGATTTGACAACAACATTTAATGCCTGGTCATTCAAATTTACAGACAAAGAAAAAGAAGCTTTGTACCTAACAAAAAATGATATTCCTGTAAAATCGACTGAGCTAACAGCGCCACGTTTGATACTTGGAGGAGCTTATACTTTTGATATCGGGGCTAATTTTAAATTGCTAACAGAAGCTAACATTGACGTTACTTTTGACGGAAAAAGAAATACTGTTTTAAGCGGTAATACCGTTAGTGCAGATCCACATCTTGGCGTGGAAGGTGCTATTAAAGATGTTTTTTTTGTAAGGGCAGGTGTTACAAATTTTCAAAGGGCTTTATCAGATGGAGATACCTTGAATCAAAAAAAAGTCTGGATATACCAGCCTAGCCTTGGGGCAGGTTTTAAAATAAAAAATGTGAATATTGATTATGCCTTTACCAATCTTGCAAATCAATCAAATCTCTTATACACGCATGTAATTTCTCTTAGAATTATTTTTGGAAAGAAAAATGATGAATAGAGCTTTTATAAATTGAACAGTTATGAAAAAAAAAATACTTCTTCCATTTTTAATATTATGTGCGTTTTCTGTAAAGGCCCAATTCAATAACAGTTGGATAGATTATAGCAAAACATATTTTAAGTTTAAAATTAATACGGATAATATTACTCGCATACCCCAATCAACAATTGCAGCTGGAGGTTTAGCAGCTGTTAATGCAGATAATTTTCAGCTTTGGAGAAACGGACAAGAGGTTAGAATATTTACTTCAGTATCCGGGACAGTATTGGGAAATACTGATTTTATTGAGTTTTACGGAGAAATGAATGACGGCAAAGCTGATGCTCCCTTGTATAAAGAACCGCAGTTTCAATTGGCCGATAGGTATAGTTTAGAAACAGATACTTCTACATATTTTCTTACCCAAAATACAACCGGAGTAAATTTAAGATATACAAATTCAATAAATACAGCGCCGGGTACAGCAACTCCTGATGCTTATTTTATGCGTAATATAAATCTTTTTTACAAAGCTAATTTAAACCGTGGTTATGCCCAAGACCTGGGAGAATATGTTTATTCTTCCGCTTATGATAATGGTGAAGGTTTTACTACCGGCGATAACAATATTAATTCACCTTTTGTTGAAACGATAAGTGGATTAAATGTTTATACTTCAGGGCCTCCAAACAGCCTTTCTGTAAGGGCAAAGGTTTTTTCCAATACAGATAATCTCCAAAGAACCATATCGTTAAAACTTTTCGGGAACATCTTGTCATCTCTGATAACAACTAACACCAGTCAGGCAGTTTTTAATGTTACAAGTCAACCTTTAAGTTATTTACAAAACACTTCATCAGCAACTATTTCGATTACCAATAGCAATTTATCAAATCCTGCAATTACTGACAGATTTGTTGTAGCAACGGTTGGAATAACTTATCCTTCAATATTTAATTTTAACAACAGCAAATCTTTTCCTTTTGAGCTTGCCGCATCTGCTACAGGAAATAATCTTGAAATTGATAATTTTAATTTCGGAACAGTATCTCCGGTTTTATACGATATAAATAATGGAAGAAGATATACAGGCGACGTTATTTCAACACCTGGAAAAGTAAAATTTGTATTATCGGCTTCTTCAGATGCTGTAAGAAAATTTATTTTAAACAATGTTGAATCTTCAAATATTATTACTGTAAATAGTTTGCTAACAAAGAATTTTGTTGATTACAATACTGCAGCTACCCAGGGAGATTATGTAATTATAAGTAATCCTGTTTTGTACAATAATGGAGTAGGGGTAAATAATGTAGAACTTTACAGAGCTTACAGAAATTCAGTAAACGGGGGAGGTTTCAATGCGAAAGTTTATGATATAAATGAACTTACAGACCAGTTTGGTTTTGGCATAAAATCTCACCCAGATGCTGTAAGAAATTTTGTACGATTTATGGATGTGCAATATCCTGTAAAACCAAAATTCATTTTTATAATAGGCAGAGGCGTAACCTATCAGGGTAAAAGACCACAGGAATCAAACCCAATTGCAGCACAACTGGATCTGGTTGGCACTTTCGGCTGGCCGGCATCAGATAACTTGTTGGTGTCTCAGCCCGGCACAACAGTACCAATAACTCCTATTGGAAGGTTAGGAGCAATTTCAGGAAATGAAGTCGGAATTTATTTCCAGAAAATTTTACAGTATGAACAAGCACAAAGAGTTCAAAGCCCTTTTATTGCAGATAAAGGATGGATGAAGGACTTTATCCATATTGTGGGAGGTAAAACTGAAGGCGAAAGCCTGCAATTAGGATCTTATATGGATCAAAATAAAGCAATTGCAGAAGATACGCTGTACGGTGGCAATGTAGAAACATTTAGAAAAACATCTGTTGCAACAATTCAACAGGCAAGCAGTGAAAGAATAACACAGCTTTTTGATGAAGGAATTGGTTATCTCGGATATTTCGGACATTCTTCTGCAACAACATTTGAATTTAATATTAGTAATCCGGAAAATTATAACAACACAGGTAAATATCCATTCTTTAATGTGAGCGGTTGTATAGCCGGCGATTTTTATAGTTACGATCCAAGCAGATTATCTACACTGGCAACACTTTCTGAAAAATATACATTTGCAAATCAAAAAGGCAGTATTGGTTTTCTTGCCGATACACATTTTGGAATTCCATTTGCATTAAATAATTTTAACAACAGATTTTACAGAAATTTTTCTTTGTTGATGTATGGGGCATCTGTAGGCCAACAATTAAAGGAAGTGCATTCTTTTCTAGATGGTGCTAATCCTAATGTTGATTATCTCACGAGAATACACTTGGAAGAAATAAATTTAAATGGTGATCCTGCAATAAAAATCAACGCTTTTCCAAAAGCTGATTATGTTATAGAAGAACAATCTGTAGTTATATCTCCAGATATTATAACAGTTGCCGATCCGTCATTTAATGTAAAAGTTAATATGCGTAATATTGGAAAAGCTGTGGGAGATTCTATACGTATTTCAGTAAAAAGGTTGTTGCCAAATACTACAATTCCTGTAATGATAAAGGATACTTTAATACCGGGAATAAAATATGCTGACAGTTTAAATTTAAATGTTCCAATAAACCCTTCTACAGATAATGGACTAAATAAAATTGTTGTAGAACTTGACTGGACTGATAAAGTTTCTGAAATTTATGAAACCAATAATAAAATAACAAAAGATGTTTTTATATTTGAAAACACTTTAAGTCCGGTTTTTCCTTATAATTTTTCCATTGTAAACAAACAGAACATTACTTTTTCAGCCAGTACAGCAAACCCTTTAATTGGTCAAAGCAACTACTCAATGGAATTGGATACGACAGAACTCTTTAATTCGGCTTTTAAGAAAACGTATACCCAGACAAGTGTAGGCGGTGTTATACAATTTACCCCTACTAATGTAACTTTTACTGATAGCACAGTTTATTATTGGAGAACTGCAGTTATTCCATCGACAGGTACAACCATCTGGAACAATTCATCATTTGTATATCTTCCTGCAAGTACACCGGGGTTTAATCAATCGCATTATTTTCAAAAATTAAAAAGTAATTATAATCCAAACATATATTTAAGTACATCGAGAGATTTAAAATTTACTTCTATTAATACAGTTTTAAATGTTTCTACAGGTAATTACCCACCTAATGATTATCCTGAGACCACTGTGAATTTAGGTGCTTTTAGTATTAGCAACTGGGGGACCCGGTTTAATACATTTCAATTTACAGTTCTTGATGGTATTACAGGCTCGGTTATTAAAAATACTCCAGGCGGTTTATACGGAAGTAATTCATCTTCTAGATTAAATCAATTTGAATTCTTCTTTGGAACAAACGTCCAAAGAGAATCCATAGTAAATTTTTTAAACTTAATGCCCGATAATGCAGTTATTATTATGTATCCATTACTATATAATACTTCCGTTAATGCTTACGTAAATCAATGGCAAACTGATCTTACCTCACCATCAGTTCCTAATTTATACGATAAATTAAAGGGCTATGGTTTTACAATGCTTGATTCTTTTTATCGGAATCGGGCCATGATTTTCAAATTTTCTAAAGATGGCTCAACAGCTTCATTTCAAAAAGTTGGAGATAAAAAAGAAGATATTATAACTGCACAAATTCCAATAACACTAACCAATGTTAACGGAGTTATTACATCGCCGGTTTTTGGCCCTGCCAAAGCATGGAATGAGTTTCACTGGAGAGGATATTCATTGGATTCTCCTAATAAAGATTCAATTAGCTTTCAAATAATTGGGATCACGCCAAACGGCACTGAGTCTATCTTATATACAGTTGATTCCACAATAAAAGATTTGAATATTTCCGGCATAAATGCTACAAACTATCCTTATTTAAAAGTTAAGTTTAACAATATTGATAGCGCTAAGGGAACCCCTTATCAACTAAAATATATCAGGTTAAACTACACCCCGGTGCCTGAAGGTGCAGTTGCTCCAAACATTAAATTTACAATGAAAGATACCGTTGAAGCAGGTGAGAAAATTGCTTTTTCAGTAGCATTTAAAAATATTAGCCTGGTACAGTTCGACAGCCTGATGAAAATAAATTTAAGAATTAAAACCGCAAGTAATTTTGATAGCATAATAAATATAGCCCCGGGTAAAATCCTATTGGCAGGAGATACTTTAATAGCTTCTTACAACATTCCATCAGAAAAATATCCAGGAAAAAATACTTTATTTATAGAATTTAATCCTGCAAATAACCAACCGGAACAATTCCATTTTAATAATTTTTTATATAAAGACTTTTTTGTAAAATCAGATATTTTTAATCCATTACTTGATGTAACTTTTGATGGTGTGCATATTTTAAGCAGAGATATTATAGCATCAAAACCTACTATTATAATTAAATTAAAAGATGAAAACAGGTCACTTGCTTTAAAAGATACCGGTCTTATAAAAGTACAGCTGCGTTATCCTGACCAAACACTTAGAAATTTTAATTTTGGTGATACCCTTCGTTTTATTCCCGCAAACTTAAGTTCCGGTGAAAATGCTGCAACCGTAGAGTTTAAACCTTTTTTGCCAAAAGATGGAGAATACGAATTAATTGTTTCCGGTAAAGATGTATCGGGTAATACAGCAGGAGCATTAAATTACAGGATTGTGTTTACAGTAATAAATAAGCCGATGATAAGTGAGTTGCTCAATTATCCAAACCCATTTACTACATCCACGGCATTTGTTTTCACACTTACAGGAAGCCAGGTGCCTCAAAATATGCGTATTCAAATTTTGACAATCACAGGTAAAGTTGTTAGAGAAATAACGAAAGAAGAACTTGGGGCCATACATATTGGAAGAAATATTACAGATTTCAAATGGGATGGTACTGACATGTATGGTCAAAAATTAGCTAACGGCGTTTACATTTATAGAGTGATTACAAACTTAAATGGTAAATCATTTGAAAAATATAAAGCAGATGGAGATGATACAAATAAGTATTTTAATAAAGGATACGGTAAAATGTATTTGATGCGATAATTAAAAATACAGTACAATCTAAAGGCTGTCTCAAAACTACGAGACAGCCTTTTCTTTTAGATAAGGTGTAGAGATAAATTATGTTGGTGAAGAAATTACTTTTGACTTTGATACGTTTCAGTGTTAACTAATTAATTATTATAAATAATGCTTTTCAGATTCCTCCCTACAATTGTTTAGGGAAGTGTTTTTGTATGGTTGCTATTGATGCTACATTAGGTATTTCTTTTAGTTTTAGTGCTGTTAATATTTTAGTTGTTTCTTCATTTATAGCTGCTCTCATCCATAAAGTTTTCTTTTTCTTTTTCAATTTTTGAGAGTTGCATATTATCTATTATTTTTCTTATTGTAGTCTGTTCTGTATAATTTGTTTTATTTTGCAAATAGCTTAGCAGGCAAAAAGCTGTGTAACACAATATAATGTGACCTTCTATTCTTTTGTCTGTCCAATGAAACATGGGTCTTGTTTCAAAATAACCTTTAAAACTTCTAAAGCTTTGTTCTATTTTATACAGCTTTGAGTGTTTTCAATATTGCTACAAAAATATTTGTAATGCGGCCTAAAACATGCTCTCTTGGATAGATTTTAATGAAGCAGAAAAGAAAGCAAAAAGACAAATTCGTTTACCCCGAACGTTTGCCAATCAGAATGATAAAAGGGGATATTTTTTTCCCTAATAGAGAAATAAGTCGATTAATGATTTTTTTTATCAGACTGCTCTCAAATTGATTGAAAAAACCCGGATAAAATTCTACTGCAAATCCTCCCTGCTTAAATAATAGTATGTATTCAGTTAATGATAGAATTCTTTCTGTCCAGCTACCGGATATAGGATCGCAGGTATTTGTAGGATGTTTAAGCAGTAGCGGAAATTTGCCGATTGCAATATATTCCTGCACAGCAGTTATAATATCTTTTTTAGTTTTACCCC
>JANLVW010000827.1:0-6257 GCA_031364205.1 Ferruginibacter sp. | reverse complement strand
GTTCTTTTTATAGGAGGCTTTTCGCTTATTTATTTACACGCATTGGGAATAATATAGTGTTTTGTTAAAAAAATAGGCTAGCCAATCAGATAGATTTATCTACTTTTGTAGAAGTATTTAAAAACAAAAAATTAGCATATGAAATACCCTGTTTGCCAAACACAAACACTAAGGATTAAACTGGTGTATACCATATGACAATTAAAAACAATAATTTAAACATATGAAATTTGGAGTAGTTGTTTTCCCCGGTTCTAATTGTGATGAAGATATGGTGTATGTATTACGCGATATTATGAAACAAGAAACAGTAAAATTGTGGCATAAGAATACAGATTTAGAAGGATGCACTCATATTGTTTTGCCTGGAGGATTTTCTTATGGCGATTATTTAAGAAGTGGCGCTATTGCGCGCTTTTCGCCAATAATGACAAGCGTTATGAAGCATGCCGAAAATGGTGGTTTTGTATTTGGAGTATGTAATGGCTTTCAAATTTTATGTGAAAGTGGCTTGTTGCCCGGTGTGTTGCTTGCCAATGCTAATCAGCAATTTATTTGTAAAAATGTATTTATAAAAAATCCACATAATGAAGCAGCCCTTCCGCTTATGATACCCATTGCACATGGTGAAGGAAGGTATTTTGCAGCAGATGATGTGTTGAACGATCTTGAAAAAAACAAACAGATTATTTATACTTATTGTGATAGTGAGGGTACGGTGCATGATGACCACAATCCAAACGGCACAACCAGTAATATTGCCGGTATTAAAAACCTGGCAGGCAATGTTTTTGGAATGATGCCTCACCCCGAGCGTGCATGTAGCGCAGCTCTAGGCAATACAGACGGTAGAACCGTTTTTAACGAATTACTTAAAATAAATGCATTGGTAGCTGTTTAATTATAAAAAAATGCAAGATGATTTATACTTAACCTTACATTATAAAACTGTTTATTTTTAACATCGTATTTATAACATTGCCAATAACTTTACCAAATAGAATTAAATCATGAAAAAAATATTACTGTCTTCTTTTCCATTTTTATTTTTTACAGTGGCCTTTGCTCAAATGGAAAACCCCGTAAAATGGACTTATACTTCTAAAAAAATCAAAGGAGATTCATACGAATTGCACATGACAGCCGTGTTAGAACCTAAATGGCATATTTATTCTCAGGATATAAATGGTGATGGCCCGGTGCCTACCTCTTTTGCTTTTGATAAAAATCCGTTGGTAAAACCTGATGGTAAAATTGTTGAAATGGGTAAGCTAGAAAAAGAATATGACAAAAACTTTGGTATGACGTTGAGGTATTTTGGCAACAAAGTAGATTTTGTACAGAAGATAAAACTGAAAGTAGCAGTGGCTACTCTAGCCAAAGGAAAAATAACTTACATGGTTTGCAACGATAAAAAATGTTTGCCTCCTAAAGATGTTCCGTTCTCAATAAAAATAGATCCTAGATCATAATCATAAATTAGTTTTAATTTTATATCCCGATACTTAAAGTCGGGTTTTTTTATAAATTTTATTGTATGCGTTTTTTCACGTGCAGGGTTGTTTTTTTCTTTCTTATTTTGTTGTTTTCTGTAGGTGTAAAAGCGCAGGACAGTACTATTGTACAATGGAAAAATATTACTGAGAAAATAAGCAATGGAAAATATAAAATAACTTTTACTGGCATCATAAAAAAAAACTGGCATGTTTATACAGCGCCGGATAGCGCAACAGAAATTTCGGGGATTACTATCAGCAAAGACGATAGTGCAATTTTTTTAAAAGATTTGCAAATCAGAACCATAGGCACACTTACAGATGACCATGTGTGGGCAAAAAAATTACAGTCTGTTACAGATAGTATTATTTTTACTCAGCTTGTAACCGTTACCGGTACTGTTCCTTCTGCTTTTGAGTTGCAGGTAAATTATGAAGTTGGTGCGTATGAATCTTTTTTTCCGGAGTCAGATACGCTCAAAATTTTAACAGCAGAAAAATCGATTGCTGTGGTGTCAAACCGCATACTCGTTCCTTCCATTAATATTGATAAACCATTGACGGATTGCAAAACTTCTTCTGCATCCATAACAGATGATGTACAGTCGAAAGGTTTGTGGGCGCTCTTTTTGCTTGGTTTTTTTGGGGGTTTAGTTGCATTGCTAACGCCTTGTGTTTTTCCTATGATTCCGCTTACGGTTTCCTTCTTTACCAAAAAAGCAGAGACTAAAAAAACAGGTATAAAAAATGCTTTTTTGTACGGCTTTTTTATCTTTTTAATTTATATTTTATTAAGCCTTCCCTTTCATTTTCTCGATACTCTAAATCCTGATATTTTAAATAATATTTCTACCAATGTTTACCTCAATGTTGGGTTCTTTATTGTATTCATCATTTTTGCATTGTCCTTTTTTGGGGTATATGAACTTACTTTACCTGCATCTTTCACCAACAAAACCGACAGTAAAGCGGGTGCAGGTAATGCGGTAGGTATTTTCTTTATGGCCCTCACACTGGCACTCGTTTCATTTTCCTGCACCGGTCCAATATTGGGTTCGCTGCTTGCGGGTTCTTTAACGGCAGATGGTGGCGCTATGCAGTTAACGGCAGGCATGGGTGGTTTTGGTTTTGCACTGGCATTGCCTTTTGCATTGTTTGCATTGTTTCCGGGCTTGCTTAAATCTTTACCAAAAAGTGGTGGCTGGCTCACAACAGTAAAAGTGGTACTCGGTTTTTTAGAAGTTGGTCTTGCCTTTAAGTTCCTTTCCAATGCAGATCTTGTAACCCATTGGGGCATTTTAAAAAGAGAAATTTTTATTGGGATATGGATTATAATTGGTGTGCTGCTTTCGCTTTATTTATGGGGGCTTATAAAATTTAAACATGATTCACCTGTAAAAAAATTATCGCTCACAAGAATTATTCTGGCAACAGTTGCAACCATTTTTACTTTATACATTACGCCGGGTGTTACAAATACAAAGTACGCAAACTTAACATTGATCAGTGGTTTCCCTCCACCATTGTGGTACAGCATTTATGCAAAAAACAACGACTGTATTTTAAATTTAAACTGCACCAAAGATTATGAAACAGGGCTTAAAATGGCAAAGGAACAAAACAAATTAATTCTGCTCGACTTTACCGGTTATGCCTGCGTAAACTGCCGCCGCATGGAAGAAAAAGTCTGGACCGATCCCGAAGTGTACAAGGTTTTAAAAGAAAAGTATATCATTATTTCATTGTATGTAGATGATAAAAATTTGCTCCCTTCATCACAGCGTTTTACATACACAGGTAAAAATGGTTTGGAAAGAAAAATTCGTTCTGTGGGCGATAAATGGTCAACCTTTGAAACAGAAAACTTCAGAGAAAACTCGCAGCCATTGTATGCAATTTTAAACACAAATGAAGTGCTGCTCTCTCATCCTGCACCTTACACACCATCAGCGAAAGATTATTTGCAGTGGTTGCAATGCGGAGTAGATGTAGCAGAGAATAAGAAATAATGAGAAACTTTTCCGAAGTTTGAGTAGTTTAATTTACCCAAGGAGTGACAACATAAATAAGACGAAAAATTACGCTTCCCTTTGTGACTTTCTTTCTTTATTTCTTTAAGAGATCCTCAAGTTGAAACCCCTTTTCGTACCTTTACGATAAAAAAAAATTGAAGTTTACAGATTTTAATTTCGATGCCCGTTTACTTGACGGTATTGAAGCATCCAACTACGACACAGCGACTCCAGTACAAGAACAGGTAATTCCACATATATTAAAAGGCCGGGACATTATAGCATCTGCACAAACAGGCACAGGAAAAACAGCAGCATTTTTATTGCCCCTAATAAATAATATTTTAGGAACAGTTCACGATGCAAGCAGCATTACCGCAATGATCATTGTACCAACAAGAGAACTTGCAATCCAAATTTCCCAACACCTTGAAGGGCTTTCTTATTTTACTTCCATCAGTTCTATTGCTATTTATGGTGGGGGAGATGGTAATGCTTTTGTGCAAGAGAAAAAAGCGCTTACAATGGGTGCAGATATTGTTGTTTGCACGCCCGGTAAAATGATGAGCCATATAAAAATGGGTTATGTAAAACTGGATAACTTAAAATATCTGGTGTTAGATGAGGCAGACAGAATGTTGGATATGGGTTTCTATGATGATATTAATTTTATCATACAGCATCTTCCAAAACAGCGGCAAAATTTATTGTTTTCTGCTACTATGCCGCCAAAAATTCGCACTCTTGCCCGAACTATTTTAAATAATCCTGAAGAAGTAAATATTTCATTAAGCAAGCCGCCTGAAAAAATAAAACAGTTTGCCTTTGTGGTTCACGACCAGCAAAAAATTCCTTTAATAGTTTATTTATTAAAGAACAAAGAATTTAAAATGGTAGTGGTGTTTTGCAGCAGTAAATTAAATGTAAAACAACTTACAAAAGACCTTAAGCGCAATGGCATTAATGCCGGCGAAATACACAGTGATTTGGAGCAGGAGGAAAGAGAGAATGCTCTGAGCCAATACAGAAGTGGCAGGTTACATGTATTGGTAGCGACAGACATTTTAAGCCGTGGTATTGATATTGATAATATTGATTTGGTAATAAATTTTGATGTTCCGCATGATGGCGAAGATTACGTACACCGTATTGGCCGAACAGCCCGGGCAGAAGCAGATGGTACTGCTTACACTTTAATAAATGTAAAGGAGCAAAGAAAGTTTGCAGAAATAGAAAATCTGATTGGCAAAGAAGTATTGAAATGTGCTATCCCGGAAGAGTTGGGCGAACAGCCCGAATACAATGTTGCTTCTTTTACAAGAAGTAATAATCGTAATGGAAGAGGAAATTTCGGTAAAAAAAGAACCGTGCAGAAATAGGAAAGGAAATTGTGAATGCTGCATTGTGAGTATAGAATTGCGAATAATTCATTTAAATAAAAAATATTATTACTATTAGGGACAAATGATATTATCCTTTTGACGTTTTTTATTGAAAAATTTAGGCTTTTAATTGATTTTCTTTATGATAGGGTTAAGGAATTCTTACAAAAAATCTCCGATAGTTTTATATCGGAGATGTAAATTTTTAAGCAGTTGGGTCTATTAACGCAGCAAGCTTATTATCTGTAAAAAACTTATCTCGGTGCACTTGAAATTCTTCGTGCAGTGCAGTAACTATCTGTACACTTGAATCTACTTCTTCATGAATATCAGGTAATTTTTTATCAAGCAGGGCAACACCAAGATTTATATTATCAACTTCAATTTGTGCTATCTTTTTAAGCACTGATGTTTGGCTGTGTTTAAGATCATCAAGTTCTCTTAATATCTTATCCATCAATTCCAGTTTTTGCATTTTTTCCATTTGTCTGTATTTTGTTTAAGTTTGAATACAGTTTCAACAACCATGCGACAAATGAGTAATTGATAAATAACAGACTGTAAAAAAATACTTCTTGAAATTTTACTACTACTACTACTATGATTAATTATCCACTTATAGCTTGAAATAATAGAAAATAAAATTCTTTGGTTGCCAAATATTTAATTGAATAAATCTAACTAAGAGTAGAAGGGAAAACTGCCAAAATTTTCTAAAAAACAAAAGATTTATACCAGTCTATAGAAACTTACTCCCTACCCCAATGAAAGTATATGAATAAAAAAAGGCTAACTTAAAATTAATAAGTTAGCCTTTTCTAAAATTTCTTATAATACTATAATTTTTGGAGTTTTAATTTAAGCGCACCTTGGGGAGATCCATTATATTTAACATTCATAGTTAAAGTAATATACCCTGTACAGGCGAATACATAGCCTGCAACATCACCAGCACCGGCTCCTTGGGCAGTAGCCAAAGCTCCATAATTTGCGAAAGTAACCAAAGGAACTTTTGCTGCACCTGTAGCTGGATCAATATTAACCAATAATGGATTTACTATGTTTCCGTATGCAGGGTTAGGCCAAACTTTACTTAAATTTATTTGATTTGCACCCGGACCATCGGTAACAACTACAATATCGCCTGTATTCCAATCTTGCCAATCTCCATCATATACAACTTTATAATTGCCTCCAACAGGCCCAACAAATGGGCAGGTAATATAGGCCGTCCAATAGAAAACTGCATTATAGTTAGAATTACTTCCTAAAGCGTTTCCTACGTTTGATAAATCATATATTTTACCAGTTTTAGTAACAAATTGGTTATAAAATGTATAAAAATTACCTTGATAAAGGATATCAAC
>JANLVW010000811.1:0-3708 GCA_031364205.1 Ferruginibacter sp. | reverse complement strand
TTCAGCGGGAAAACTTTTTACTTATCTTCAAATAAAAGAAGATGCCCATACGTTATATGGTTTTTTTGAAAAGGAAGAGAAAGACATGTTTATTTTATTAATAAGCGTTTCAGGTGTTGGTGCAGCTACAGCTCGTATGATGTTGTCTTCTTTGAGGCCGGAAGAAGTTGAAATAGCCATTACAACCGGGAATCTAAAATTGATTGAAAGTGTAAAAGGAATTGGAAAAAAAACTGCTGAACGACTTGTGCTTGAACTGAAGGATAAAGTGGGTAATAAAACCTCATCAAGCAGCCTATCCTGGAGCAAAGTGGTCAATACTTTAGAAAAAGATGCTATAAATGCATTGGTTGCTTTAGGAATCATGCAGAAACAGGCGGAATTATCGGTGAAAAAAATATTGGCAGCAGAACCGGAAATTATTAAATTAGAAGAACTAATAAAAAAAGCCCTTAAAGTAATTTGAGTCCAGATTTACATTAACTTATTATCTTAATGCCGCTTATAAGAAAATTACTTCTCACATTTCTGATGTGTTCTGCCGTGTCTTTACTATTTGCAAATGCTGCTACAGACAAAAAAAACAATACATTCTTCAATGAATTACAAAATGTAAGGGATACGCCTCCGCCGGCTTTACTTCATTATCCAATAAATGACAGTAGGGGAGATGCATTCTCCTCGGGCAATAGAGGTACATTTTATTTGCCTAATCCTGCCAATGTAAAAGATTCCGTAGTTTATAATGCAATTACCCGGACTTATTCTGTGTACGAAAAAATTGGCGACAAATATTATCGTACACCTACAACATACAATTTCGATGAATACTGGGCCATACAAAATCGAAAATCAGAAATTGCCTATTTTCAAAAAAGAGCAAATACTACCAATTTATTAAACAGAGGTAAATTATTAAAACCGAAATTATCTCTTTCAGATAATTTGTTTAACAGGTTATTCGGAACCGGCAAAATTGAGATTACACCACAAGGTAATGTTGATATTACTGCAGGTTACCAAGGCCAAAGAATTGATAACCCAACTTTGCCCGAACGAGCAAGAAAAAGTGGCGGTCTTGATTTTAATTTAAATGCTCAATTAAATGTAAATGCAAATATTGGCGACAAACTTAAATTTCCGATAAATTACAATACGCTTGCCAATTTCAATCTGGATAATCAACTAAAACTGGATTATACAGGCAGTGATGATGATATTATAAAAAGATTTGAAGCAGGTTCTGTAAGTTTTGCATCTAAAGGAACATTAATACCTGGAGCACAACAACTATTCGGTATAAAAACACAACTGCAATTTGGTAAGTTGTACGTTACAACAATACTCGCAAATCAAAAATCGCAGCGACAGAATGTAAATTTACGGGGAGGATCAGCTTCACAAACTTTCGAAATAAAGGCTGATGAATATGAAGAAAACCGTCACTTTTTGGTAGCTCAATATTTTAGAGATAATTACAACAGAGTAATGGCAAATGCGCCTGCTATTAACAGCCCGATCCAGATTTTAAAAATGCAAGTTTGGGTAACCAATAGAAACGGCATTACTACAGAAACAAGAGACATTGTAGGTTTAATGGATCTTGCAGAAAGAAATCCATATTTAAAAGCAGATACAATAAACGTTTTAAGTAGCCAGCCAATTCCAACTAACGGTACAAACGATTTGCTAACTAAAATAAGAAACCTACCCGATGCAAGAAATTCATCTACCATTTACAACAACTTATTAAGCTTGCGGTTAAAACCAGTGCAGGATTTTGAAAAAACATTTGCCAGAAAACTTGACAGTACTTCTTACACTTATAACCGTCAGCTTGGAACTTTATCTTTAAGTTCTCCTTTACAAACAGACGAAGTGCTGGGTGTAGCTTACCAATATTCTTTCAATGGAAAAATTTATCAGGTAGGTGAGTTTTCAGAAGATGTACCACCCGACAGTTCTCTTGCAACACAAAAAGTATTATTCTTAAAATTACTAAAAGCTACATCGCAGCGTACGAAACTTCCCATTTGGAAACTGATGATGAAAAATGTGTATTCGGTTGGTTATGGCGTATTAACCCCACAGGATTTTAAACTGGATGTATTGTACGAACAGCCGGGGCTTGGTGCAAAACGTTATTTGCCTTTCGGAAATAAAAATCAGGGAGCGCCCATCTTATCATTGATAAATCTTGATAGGTTAAACAGCCAGCTTGATCCGCAGCCTGATGGTGTATTTGACTACATTGAAAATTTTACCGTAAACTCTCAATACAGCAGGGTTATATTTCCATTGCTTGAACCTTTTGGAAGAGATTTAGCCCCACAAATTTATACAACAGTCCCAATTACTGCAGCCGATACTTTATTTTATGCCTTGTACGATTCAATTAAAGCAGTTGCACAACAATACCCAAATTTAAACAGATTTTTACTTCGTGGTTCTGCTAAAACTTCCGGCTCCGGCGATATCAGTATTGGTTATAATATTCCAAAAGGTTCTGTGTCTGTAAGTGCGGGTGGGCGTGCATTGCAGGAAGGAGTAGATTATGATGTTAACTACGATCTGGGTACCATTAAAATAATCAATCCTGCAATATTAAATTCCGGTTTGCCTGTGCAGGTTAATTTTGAAAACAATGCATCATTTGGTTTGCAGCAAAAATCTTTTCTTGGGTTAAGGCTTGATTATCAACTTAAAAATACAGCAAAAGAGCAACTTTCTATTGGCGGTACAATTGTAAGATTAAGCGAAAGACCTTTTTTTACAAAAGTAAATCTGGGCGAAGATCCTATTAGAAATGCCATGTATGGTTTGGATGTAAATTATAGAAAGGATTTACCAAGGCTGACCAAATTGCTGGATAAATTACCATTTTATTCTACCAAAGCACCTTCATCAGTTAATGCTTATGCAGAAGCTGCAATGTTGAAACCGGGTCATGCCCCGCAGATTGGTAAAGGGGCAAACGGTGTAATTTATATTGATGATTTTGAAGGTAGTAAATCCGGAATTGATTTACGTTTTCCGGCAGTGGCTTGGGGGCTTTCTTCTACACCGTTGGGTGCTACTGCAAAAAACAGTAATGTAGAATTATTCCCTGAAGCGAAATTGAATAATAATTTAAACTACGGTAAAAACCGCTCAAAAATTGCGTGGTATCAAATTGAACAGATTCTTCAACAATACAGAGCAACCAACAATCCTATTACTGATCCTAATTTATTGAGTGATCCAAGAATTAGACAGATTTATCAGAAAGAAATTTTCCCTCAAAAAACTACAGGTTTTGGTGAAAGCCAGCTTGTTACTTTTGATCTTGCATATTATCCCAAAGAAAGAGGACCTTATAATTTTGATGATAGTGCAACTACCATAAATGCTCAAGGCAATTTTTTAAATCCACGAAACAGATGGGGTGGGCTTCAAAGAAGTATTGACCAGACAGATTTTGAAACTGCCAATATAGAATTTATTGAGGCCTGGATACAGGACCCGTTTATAACTAATCCATCATCTACCGGAGGTAAATTGTATTTTAATTTGGGCAATATTTCTGAAGATATTTTAAAAGACGGAAGACGTTTTTATGAGAACGGAATTTCTACTCCAAATGCGCCTGCACCAATGGACGAAACGGTTTGGGGCCGGGTACCAAGAAACCCGCTGCAAGTAACAAATGCTTTTAGTAATAATCCTGAC
>JANLVW010000794.1:0-1309 GCA_031364205.1 Ferruginibacter sp. | reverse complement strand
TCCACAATATAAATCGTACACAACCTCTTTACCCGTAAGTGCTGCAAAATCTCTGGCGATGCTGTACAATTTTTCAGCCTGTTTTGTATTGGTTTGAAAAAAAGATTTAGGGCTTATGATGAATTTAAAGTTGTCCAGTTTTTCTGTTACATATCCTTTTCCAAAATAAACCTGCGGCGTGAGATCGTAAATGGTATCGTTCCATTTTGGGTTAATGGTATAAAGTAATGTGGTTATTTCCGGTACTTTGGCAAGCAACGCATTCATTACGATTTTGGTATTTTCTTCATCTTCATAATTTATACAAAGGTTTACCATTAGCTCCCCGGTTGTGCAAAAGCGAACAATTAAATTTCGCAACCAGCCTGTGTGTTCTTTAATATCATAAAATGAATAATTGTTTTCGATTGCAATTTCCCTCATCCAATTTCGTATGCGGTTGTTTACTTCATCCATTAAAAAACATTCGAAAATATTAATAGTCTTATCAAAAACTCTGGGTGCATGAAAGCCAAGGGAATTCTGTAATGGTAAAACTTCCTCTTGCGTTATTTCGGTCTGCGTTAGATAACGTTTGTTGCTGAAAGTAAACTCAAGTTTGTTTCTGTAATACATCTGCTCGTCTGCTCCAACAATCGGCATCATAACTGCCCCCGTAATTTTACCAATTCTTGCTAAGTTTTGTTCAGCTTCCTGCTGTTTGTATTGCAACTGTTTTTCGTAGGGCAACATTTGCCATTTGCACCCACCGCAAACACCAAAGTGCATGCAAAAAGGAGTAACTCTATCCCGTGAAGGTGTGATAATTTTTAATACCCTTGCTTCTGCGAAATCTTTTTTGTTTTTTGTGAGAAGAAGGTCCACCACGTCACCTGGTACTGCGCCTTCTGTAAAAATTACTTTCCCATCAAGCCTTGCAATTGCTTTTCCCTGTGCAGCGTAATCTGTTATGGCAATATTTTCAACTGTTATTCTTTTGTTCTGTTTTCTCACCTTACAAAAATAGTATTTAATGCGGCAAAGCTACTTTGTTAAAAATGGTTAAACTCTTATTTTGATGTATCAAACAGCTTTTTTCTAACCCTATTTTAAATACATTTGTTAACATTTACAATAAACCAATGAAAAAATTTTTACCCTTACTGATCTGCTGTTTGTCTTTTTTTTATGTGAGTGCACAGGGTTACCAAATTAATCTTCAAAGTAATTACAGGGCAGGCATTGTTTACCTTACTTACTACATGGGCAAAAATTTTATCCTGCAAGATTCATCAGCAGTAAGCAATACAGGTAAATCTGTTTTCAAATC
>JANLVW010000791.1:0-1078 GCA_031364205.1 Ferruginibacter sp. | reverse complement strand
AAAAACGTTAGTCAGAATTATAAAATGACACTTCGCAATTACATATCATTGACATTTTTTGCTTTGTTTAATTTGACAACGACTTATGGACAAGGTAAGGAAGACAAAAGCTATGCACTTTTTAAAATCAAAAAGGTGTATCAAAAAACCAATGACTATAAAAATTACAAGACCGTAATAATTAACGATGCTGAAGAATTTTTAGGACACGGCACAGACAATGGCGGTAGTTTGACAGGTTATTATAAAGACGTCAGTTTGAAAAAAGTTATAGAATGGGTTGGACTTTCTAACAAGGTTATTCAAAACGAATACTACTTTGACAATGATAAATTAATTTTTGTTTATTCAACTGAAAACAGATATAAATTTAATGACAGCACACGAAGTTTTGACTATTCTAAATTGCAAAATGTTTTTAAAGGTCGCTACTATTTTAGCCATGACAAATTAATAGACACGATTCTGAATGACAAAGCGCATGTAGCGACTAAAAAGCCAGACTCTGTAGACTTCTTGACATCAAGTAAAGGCTACCTAAGACTGCTAAAGACAAAACGAAAATAACGGCGTGCAACAATGGGTTTTGCGCAAGTGCGGCTTGAAGTTGCAGCAATCGGCAGTTCTGCATATCCGTGCTTTTGTTCGGGCTTGACCAACATCGCCAAACATTGGTTCTTAATATTTATCTTTAGTACAAAGCCGGGCAGCGGTTACGGGCGGAAGGAATTCTAATGCCACACCTGCACAAAGCCCTAACGTTACACATTAAAAAAGCCTCCACCGTAGCTACAGCTACCATGGAGGCTTTTGACTTTCCGGTGATTTAGCCTAAACTTCCGCCAGCATCTCCCACCGGTCGTTCAGCTGTACTAATTCCTTTTTCACCTGCTCGAACTTCAGGGTGGCATCTTTCAACTGCGCGGCGTTATCGTAGATTTTCGGGTCGGCAAGTTGCTTTTCGTAGCCGGCCAATTCCTTCTCCAGCGTGTCAATTTTGGCTTCGACTTCGGCCAGCTCGCGCAGGGCTTTTTTCTGATCGGGCGAGGGGGTTTTGGCGGGCGCGGCTTCAGTTTTG
>JANLVW010000774.1:0-4167 GCA_031364205.1 Ferruginibacter sp. | reverse complement strand
ACACTTTTCTTATTTGGGATATCAAAGATGTACAAATGGATTTTAAATTAAACCATTCATAAAAATATATATTTTATATAATATGTATAAAAAAAATGAATTTATATTTTTTTTATCTAAAATTGAATAATTATGCAAATTTATTCTGTTATTAAATAAAATCTTAAGTTTATTTATAGAAATCTTTAAATAAAATCCTTTAATATATATTCGAAAAGCAATATTAATTCTTCAAACGCAAGGTTATGTTAAATTTTTTTTATAAATTTATACTAACTAATATCTAACTTTTTAAAAGAGAAAAAATGAAAAAACTTTTATTTTTCCTATTTATAGGACAATTTTCAAACGCATCGATATTTGCACAATCCGGAATTAGTGGAACTGTTACTATCACGGAAGGAGCAATAAAAGGCGTGAGCGTTACAACCTCTCCGGGAAATAAAGGAACAACAACTGACGTTAATGGAAATTACAAACTGAACCTTAATCCCGGTAGTTACAAAGTAAGTTTTTCAAATACAGGTTACATATCAAACACTTTAACAGTAATATTGGCAGCAGATGAAACGAAAATTGTAGATGTTAATCTTAAAGAAAATACAGATAAATTAGTAGACATTGTTGTTGTAGGAACAAGATCTCAACCTCGCTCTTCGTTAAATACTCCATTACCAGTTGATAATGTTGATGCTGCAACATTAAAAAGCACAGGACAACCAAGTTTTGACAAAGCATTACAGTATAGGGTACCTTCTTTTAATACTGTTAATACGCCTGTAAATGATGCATCTACTTTATTAGATCCATACGAAATCAGAAACCTTGGTCCAAGCAGAACACTAATATTAATTAATGGTAAACGCAAAAATTTAAGTTCATTACTGTATGTGCAGTTTTCTCCCGGTCGTGGCGAGACAGGATCTGATCTTTCTGCTATACCTGTAGATGCTATAAAAAATGTAGAAATCTTACGTGATGGAGCATCGGCACAATATGGTAGTGATGCCATTGCAGGTGTAATGAACGTAATTTTAAAAGATAAATACCAATATAGTTCTGTAAACTTAACAGGTGGAGTTACAGGCAAAGGGGACGGAGGCACTTATGGATTATCTTTTAACAGCGGCAGCAATTTAGGTACGAGAGGTTTTGTGAATTATACAGCTGCATTGAGCCAGCAAAATAATGCAGTCCGTTCAGGAATTATAGATATACCGACTGAAATTGCAACATTTAGTGGTGGGCCAAGCGATGACGCTGCTATAAAAGCGTATTTAGCAAAATATCCAACCGGTAATAATAAAAACGGTACAGGTACAACAACCACAGCAAAGTTTTTAGTAAATACCGGTATTGAGGTTGGCGAAAAAGGATTGATTTATGGTAATGCGGCTTTTGTAGTTAAAAAAGTAATTAGCAATGCGAATTATCGTACACCATACTGGCGTACAGATGCTGGGTTATTACACACAAGAATTCCTGGAGCACCAAATTATACCGGTGGTACAGATCCTTTGTACGAAGGTTATCTTGGCTATGAACCAACTTTTGAGGGAGATCTTAAAGATTACAATGGTACCATCGGTTTTAAAAACGAAACCAATGGCTGGAAACATGATGTAAGTTTAACCGTAGGTGGTAACCAACAACTTTATGCTGTAAACAATACAGTAAACCGGGGTTTTGGAGCAAAAAGCCCTACAAACTTTAAACCAGGTGGTTTCAATTTTAGTAACACTATTGGCAATATAGATATTTCTAAAAGTGTAACAGATAATGTAGCGATTGGTTTTGGTACAGAAGTAAGAACTGAAACGTTTAAAATATTTGCAGGTGATACTGCCTCTTACAAAGGCCAAGGAGCAAACTCTTTTCCTGGGATTGATATTGTAAATGCAAGAACAAACAGCCGTTTTAATCTTGGTGGTTATTTTGATGTAAGTGCAGATGTTAATAAAGATTTTTTAGTAAATGCAACAGTAAGAGGGGAGAGATACAGTGATTTTGGAAATACATTTGTTTATAAAGTGTCATCCCGTTATAAATTTTTAGATGATAAATTAACCATTAGGGGTTCAATATCTACCGGTTTTAGGGCCCCAACTTTACACCAGATATACACTCAATCTACACAGGCATCTTTTTCAGGTGGTACTATTCAAACATCTGGCTTATTTAACAACGCAAGTAAAGAAGCGTTTTCTTTAGGAGTTCCAAAATTAACTGCAGAAAAATCTACAAACTTTACGCTTGGCCTTGGGTTGAAACCTACAAAAAACCTGAGCATAACCTTTGATTATTATACAATAGACATTAAAGACAGAATAGTTTACAGTTCTTCTATAACTACCGATGACCGTAAACTTGCAACACCGGTAACAGAACTTGGTAGAATATTAAAAGGCACAGCAGTTGGTGCAGGAAACTTTGATTTAGCCAGTGTTCAATTTTTTATCAATGGAATAAAAACAAGAACATCGGGTTTAGATTTTGTTGCTAACTACAAAAACATAGAACTTGGTAAAGGTAAATTAGCAGTTAACATTGCGGGAAATTACACCCTCAAAAATGAAATAATAGGAACACCTGTAACGCCAAAAGCAATTGCCGATGCAGGTTCCTCTATTTTAAATGCTCAAATCAAATCTTTGTTAACAGAAAGTCGCCCTAAATACAAAGTAATATTTGGTTTTGATTACAATATCGAGAAATTTAATTTTAATTTAAACAATACATTGTTTGGGCCAACTAAATTTCAAGATTTAGATAATGGTGCTAATTATACAGATTTAGGTATTGCAGCACCTTCCTCAGGCGATCGAAATGCAATGACTGACATAAAACAAGTTTTTAGTTCAGCAGTTGTCACGGACTTAAATATTGGTTATAATTTTAATAGCAAAGTTGCTTTAAATGTTACTGCTAATAATATTTTTAATGTATTGCCCAAATGGAAATTGGTAGGATTAAATACAGATGCGAATGCAGTTTTAAATAATGCATCTGCAAAAAGTTTACTAGAAGGTTTTTTAGAATTTAGTGGCAGGTACAGAATACTTGGTTACAATGGTTCTCAGTTTAGCCAATTGGGTACTACGTTTAATGCTACACTTACGGTTAAGTTTTAGATTAAATAAAAAGGAATTAAAATATTAAATGGTTGGTTTTCTAAGGAAAGCCAACCATTTTTATTTTAATTAAAAGTTGGCGTGCTACAAACTTTGTCAAAACATTTTGATGTTGATTTTTTGTTGATGTAAATAATATTACCACAACCCATTATGCCATAAAAGTTTTTTTAAACCAGTTTGCAAATCCATTAAGCATGAATTCAGGCGATGATTATATTCCCGGTCCATCTGAAGCAAATGCTCATATAGGATTAAATTTAAAATACAATTTTTAAGGATTAACAATTAAAAGAGACAGGTTCATCCTAACGAATTAGTCTCTTTTATTATATCAAACTTTCTTATCAAATCTATATTAAAAATAAGGGTCTCCACACTGCTACAATATTATATATAAAATGATGCTTTGCTGGTGTGCATTGCATGTGTATACAAACCTATCAGTACTCTGTTAGTTTTCCTCAAATTCATGTATGTTTGCCGCCTTACTTAAAACAAGCTACTGTGCGCTTAAAGAGTTTAGAAATTAAAGGATTTAAAAGTTTTGCCGATAAAACCGTACTAAATTTTGACGAAGGGATTACAGGAGTTATCGGGCCAAATGGCTGTGGTAAAAGTAACATTATTGATAGCATCAGGTGGGTAATTGGCGAGCATAAAATCAGCAATTTAAGAAGCGAAAATCTTGAGAGCCTGGTTTTTAACGGTTCAAAAAGCCGTAGTGCAAGCGGTCTTGCAGAGGTAAGTCTTACTTTTGAAAATACTAAGAATCTACTCCCAACAGAATTTAATACTGTTACCATCACCCGTAAATTTTATAAGAGCGGCGAAAGTGAATATCGCCTGAACGATGTTAGCTGCCGGTTAAAAGACATCCATAATTTATTTCTTGATACAGGAGTTAGTACCGATAGTTATGCCATTATAGAATTAGGTATGGTAGATGATATTATCCGTGACAAGGAGAACAGCCGTCGTAAAATGCTGGAACAGGCAGCGGGAATTTCAATTTATAAAACAAGAAAAAAAGAAG
>JANLVW010000747.1:0-2841 GCA_031364205.1 Ferruginibacter sp. | reverse complement strand
CTTCTTTTAATATAACTAATCATAGTTTCTATTTGAGATATCAGGTCTGTCTCTTCCAGTTTCGGTGTACTTCCAATTTTACCAAATCGGTCACTTACAAGTTTCAACCGTTCCACATCTTTACTCATTTCTTCAGCTACCTTTTGCGTACCCTCATTTTCCTTCAATATTTCCATCCATCCTTCCAGCGATGAAATTGGTGTGCCTAACTGGTGTGCAGTTTCTTTTGCCATTCCAGCCCAAACCTGGTTTTGCGTACTTTTACTTTTGTTGGAAACCGCTATTAAGATGATGATGATAAAGAGGATTGCCACCACCAATTGCACTATTGGAAAATACCTTATCTGCACAAGCAAATCAGATTCTCCATAATAAGTAAAATTTTTTTCAGCAAAATTTAAAGGATTTTGCCAGATGATTGGTGGATTTATTTTTTTTAATATACCCAGCCTTTCTTTTAAATAAAACTTGCTTGCAGCAACAGCTGCAGAGTCATAATTATTGGCAACAATACTGTCTCTTTCGTTGGTTTGAATGAGGGGAATATCTTTACCGTTTTCAATAATAATTTTTGTGGCAAGTTTTGTATCCTGGTTACTAATATTATTAAGATCGTTAACAGCTTCCACGTATTGCTGCACTTTTCTTTTTTCATCTGCAGCAATTTTTTTTGCAAGAAAATTGCTGAAAAAAATACTGGCCATTATAAAAGCAATAGCAATAAGGCCAAGGATATTTCTCAAATTTAATAACCGTTGAAGCATATTTAAAAATAGCAAATATTGAAATGCAATTGCACATAAATTTTACAAATGAAGTATGTTTGTAACAACATGATGGCTGACAACTTTAATACTGCTTATTCAAATAAAAATAACCCATTGGTGGCAGTGGTAATTTTAAATTGGAATGGTAAACATTTTCTGGAAAAATATCTTTCCGGTGTATTGGCATCTACCTATCAAAATAAAAAAGTAGTTGTGGCAGATAATGCCTCAACAGATGATTCCATCATTTTTCTAAAACAGCATTTCCCTACTGTAGAAATCATTATTAATAAAACAAATGAAGGTTTTGCAAAAGGATACAATATTGCACTAAAACAAATAACAGCAGATTATTTTGTATTGCTTAACAGCGATGTAGAAGTAACGCCGGATTGGATTGAACCTGTTGTGGAATTAATGGAGAACGATAAAATGATTGGGGCCTGCCAGCCAAAACTGCTGGATGAGAAAAATAAAAAATATTTTGAATATGCCGGCGCATGTGGTGGCTGGATAGATACTTTCGGTTACCCTTTTGCAAGAGGAAGAGTGCTTGAAAAAATGGAAGAAGATGTAGGACAATACGACAAAGCTGTACCATGTTTTTGGGCATCAGGGGCAGCAATGTTTGTAAAAGCAGCGCTGTTTAATTCTTTAGGTGGGCTGGATGAATATTTTTTTGCGCACCAAGAAGAAATTGATCTTTGCTGGAGAATGCAAAGAGCAGGATATAAAATTTACGTGGAGCCTGCATCAGTCGTTTACCATGTTGGTGGCGGAACTTTACCAAAAGGCAACAGCAAAAAGACGTATCTAAATTTTAGGAACAACCTGATAATGATTTATAAAAACAGTTCCGCAGCTGCATTGTTTTTAAAAATGCCCATACGCTTTGGGTTGGATGCTTTGGCTGCTTACAAGGGATTATTTGCCGGAGATGGTGGCTATTTCATCGCCATTGCAAAAGCACATTTGCATTTTGCAAAATGGGTATTATTTCAAAAGAAAAAACCGGATGAAATAAAAATTAAAAATGTTCAGTTACACGGCACTTATAAAGGAAGCATATTGTGGCAGTATTATGTTAGAAATAAAAAAATCTTTTCCGAATTTATTTCAGTGTAATAACCTTTTAAAAAAATAAGCCTTATTTTTGCACCTGAAAAACAAAATAATGCAACAAGAAATTATAGAGGATAAAGAAAAAGATTTTACACACAGTTGGGTATCGTCATCACGCTTTTTATGGTACTGCCAAATTGCTGTTGTAATAGCCATCGTACTTTCTGCATGTGTAGCACAATACACACACAGGTACAAAGGAAAACCAAAGGTTAATGTACCGGAAAACACCCTTTACAATCCTAAGTACAAATAAAATTTTGTAATTAGATTTCAATCCTTATTTTTGCCATCCGAAAATTAAATCGCAAGATTTATTTTTAGAATAAAAGATCTTATACATAACCTGCGGAAGTAGCTCATTTGGTAGAGCGCGACCTTGCCAAGGTCGAGGTGGCCGGTTCGAGCCCGGTCTTCCGCTCCAAAAAAACTCCCGCCTCAAACGGGAGTTTTTTTATAAGTTGTTTTTCTTATTTAGGAGAAAATAAAACCAGTAGCCCCGGTGGTGAAATTGGTAGACACGCAGGACTTAAAATCCTGTTTACAGCAATGTAAGTAACGGTTCAATTCCGTTCCGGGGCACAATATTAAAAGGCTATAACTCAATACAACATTGGTTTGTAGCCTTTTTTAATTAATACCTATTGCGGCCATGGCGAAATTGGTAGACGCACTACCTTGAGGTGGTAGCGCCCATACAACGGGTGTGTCAGTTCGAATCTGATTGGCCGCACATGTTAAAACCTGCAATTGTAAGCAGGTTTTTTTATAGTAATTAGCTGAAGCAGCAACAGCGGATATTTCATCAACATTTGTATCCTGCTATCCGTTGCAATCTTTTTGCACAAAGACAGCAAAAAGTATTTTCACTTCTGTCAGGGCTAGTTTCACCAATACAACTTTTTTCAACTTTTGTAATATTTTATCCATCCATTTCGGGTGATTAGTGGTC
>JANLVW010000682.1:0-1386 GCA_031364205.1 Ferruginibacter sp. | reverse complement strand
CTTCTTTGTTCGGACAAAAAAACTAATCAGCCAATTTTTTATTTCTCCTCCCCAACGTCTCCCAAAAAATCTTTAATACCCGCTACAATTTTATCTGCCATCTTCTGTTGAAATGCAGGATCGAGCACAAGCATTTCTTCTTCGGGGTTGCTCAGGAATAAGGTTTCCACCAAAGCATTTGGATATTCGGTTGGACTGTTCAACATAAAATTAAATGAACCGATATTGCCGTATTCTTTTAAGCCAAGTTGCAGCATTCGTTTGTTTATGGCTGCACTTAATCCTCTAAAGCCAATGTACCTGTAAAGCGAACTTGTGCCGCCTGCACGAAAAGGATCAGCAGAAGAATTTAAATGAACGCTGATTAAAAGATAGGGTTCGTTGTCTCTAAAAATAAGTATGCGGTCTTTATTATCAACAAACTTTTCTGTGGTACGTGTCATCAGCACTTTTGAACCTTCATTTTGCAAAGCCTCTTGCAGTTTTAAAGAAACCGCTAATGCCAGTTCTTTTTCTGAAACGCCTGTTGGTCCGCCTGCACCGGTATTGCTGCCGCCATGCCCTGCATCTATGGCAATAATTAAATTGCGCAATGACAAATTTTTTGGTTGTTGTTTTATTCTGATGATAAGATTATTGCCTTTGTAATAAATACTATGACCCCAATGTTGTGTATGTTTTAAAAATGCAGTAATACGAAAAATACCATCCTGCAATTGTTCGTAGGTTACGTTTTTAATTTCTTTTGCAGACTGTAATTGTGTTATCCAGTTGGTATTGTTGGTAGCGCCAAAAACATCAACAATAATTTTTGATGGCTCTACTTCCTGCATGGACTGGTAAGGAAGTTTTGCTGTAAGACCCACAGATATATAATCGTACATACTATCGCCAAAAACCTGCCATTTATCAGTAAGTGCGCTGCCTGCAAAAGTCCCTTTGGGTGCAAGTGTTACTACATCTTCAGGTATGTAGGCTGTTCGGTTTGGTGATAATAATATTTTGTAATGTTCGCCAACTTTCCCAATAATTTTTAAAGGGATTAGACTGTCTATGTAACCAATTTTTGCACCGCCTAGTCTGTCATCTCCAAGGCCATATTCTAAATGTGCCAGCCTGCCTTTTGTTATAGCAACATCAGAACTTAAGGGCGACATTACAGAAAAAGTGTTGTTTGCTTCTTTAATTATTTTTGTACCATCAGTGCCTGTAACTGTTACGGGTATTTTTAGTGCAGAAAAATTATCTGTTTGCTTCACAATATATTCGCCCTGGTAAATACCTGCCATTCCTGCACTTTGTGCTAAAGGAATTTCGAACAGTTGTGTGTTGTTGATAGTTGTCACTGTTGCACCAGCAAAAGCTTTTATTCTAAATTGTATTTTA
>JANLVW010000681.1:0-2155 GCA_031364205.1 Ferruginibacter sp. | reverse complement strand
GGTCTATAAAAAAAATATATATTTTTATTTTTAGTTGATAAACAATACTTTATATATTATATATGAATAATAGTATTATATAATATATTATAGTTAAAATAATTTAATATAACAAAACTAATAAAATTCAATTTTTTACTTTTTGTCGTCCTCTTGAACTAATTATCATATTCTCTTGTTAGTTCTTATTTCGCTTATTTTTGAATTTTATAATTATTGTTAGTGTGACAAAATGACTTTTTTACTCATTTGTTTATTTAAAATAAAGCATCTAATATTTTTTATTAAAAAAGGTGGAAAAAATATTAAATATTAAAAAAGGTATATCTAATGATTGTAGTTAAAAATGTTAGGCTTGAGAAGTGAATATGATAAGCGCTTTTATTTTTAAAATTTCTTGCTAGAATGACCAAAAATTCATTTCTTTTATTATTCTATTATCGGTTTATTTTCTTGATGACGCTCAGGATTTTTCAAATAAGGGTAAAGATTTTTGGGTCGGGTATGGAAATCATGTAAGGATGTTTAATGCAGGAGTGGCTGAAACATTGGAGACTTATTTTACATCTTATGTGAATACAACAGGAAACATTATAGTAAGCAGTATCAATTCCCCCCAGACGTTTTCAGCAACTGCAATCCAAATTACAGTTGTAAATATTTCAAGAACCGCAGTACGGGTTTATTTATGTTAACTCTATACCCTACTCAATTGTTTTTTTGCCTCTAACACACTATTGGAAAAATATTTTTCTTTAAACTGCAAAAGGATACTTAATTTGATCAATGCGTATTCCTACTTCTTTGTTCAAAAAGTGAAGCCATGTTGAACGATCATAGAAATATTTCTTTCTACAAGTGCTTGCTTTTGTATTGCAGCTACAAAAAAAATAAATTTACATGTATTGCTAAATGCAACTAATACATTAAAGGCAACCACAACTATTAGGGGCACATATTAATACCAAATTACAGTACAGAGATAAGGCTTGGAGAGGTGGAAGTTACCGTTACTCAGATTTTCTTGCAGGTTATTCTGCACTTGCAGGTTTCAATATTTCCAATATCTTAAACGTAAGCTATTCTTACAAAGTAGCCACTACAAGTCGTTTAAGAACATATTCAGGCAATACAAATGAAATAATGGTAGGATTCGTAAGGAAACAAATACGGTTATGCATGCCCGGAAACGTGTTTTAAAATTGTATTTTTTATAATTAATTATCTCAATTTAAAATGCCAAATTCTATAACTGAATTGAACGATGCAAACACATTAAAAATATGTATAAAAATATAGGCTGCTCAAAATTTTTGAGACAGCCTAAGTTTTGCTTGTAAAGGCTAATTTATTTAAATTCTTTTTCAGCTTTTTTCCAAAAGGAAAAAAATGAATTGAAATTTCCTGTTGTATTCGGAGCGAGCCAATCTCTGCTATCACATATTCCTTTGTAATGCACAAAAGCCGGATGCTCCTTAAAAATTATTTGTTCTTTTTTACCATTATACAATAATTCTAATTCTTTAAACTCTCCCTTAAAAATAATTATGCCGGGAATGTTTTTTGAAAGTTTTAAAATAAATTCAATTACTTTTTCATTGACAGGATATTTTATAAAATGTGATGGTTCCAACAGCAAAACCCTGTTTACATTTTTATCCTTCCGCCAAAGTGGATCTAAATTATAACTGTTGTAAACACATGTTGGTATTGTAGTGTCAATTTTTAATGCGGCAGTTATAGGTAAAATTGTAGTTAAATCTGGTGCCGACGTTTCCTTTAAAATATCCGGTATGTCCATTTCAGCAAGGGTTTCATAGTCTTCTGCTAAAAAAGATCTTACCTGATTGCTGCCTGTATATTTACTGATGTTTGCCTGATCGCAATAGTATTTTTTTGAAGAAGCACTACCACATGTCCATTGCCAACTAAGATGATTGCTTGCAATATCTCCATCCAGTAAATTAAAATATAACCATTGTGCAGGTAACAGCCAATGCGATTTTGCAATATTGCAAACTATACTTGCCAGGTACATTCTTACATGATTGTGCATGTATCCCTGTTCATATAATTGTTCAATATATTTATCTATCGCATCAATACGTGTTTGATGATAAAGAACTGCTGCAGGTAATTTTCTATTTACAAAATC
>JANLVW010000659.1:0-6384 GCA_031364205.1 Ferruginibacter sp. | reverse complement strand
TTAATAAATCCGAATCCTTTTTCAGAATTGAAAAACTTTACGGTTCCTTGATTTTTGTCCATTTTTTGTATTTGTATTGTATTAATAAAGTGCAAATATAAGGGATTTTATCATATTAGTATGAAAATAACTTAAGCCTCTGCTTCCATGTAACTTTCTATTGGTTCACAAGTGCATATTAAATTTCTATCTCCATAAGTATTGTTTACCCTGCTTATGCTTGGCCAAAACTTATTTTCTTTCACAAAAGCCAAAGGAAATGCCGCCTCCTGTCTTGTGTAATTATATTTCCAGGTATCAGCAGTTATAATAAATTGTGTGTGTGGCGCATTTTTTAAAATGTTGTCAGCTTTATCTACTGTTCCATTTTCAATGGCGGCTATTTCTTTTCTGATAGATAATAAAGCATCACAAAATCTGTCAAGTTCTGCTTTGTCTTCACTTTCTGTTGGTTCAATCATAATAGTTCCGGCAACAGGAAAACTTAATGTTGGCGCATGAAAATTATAATCCATCAAACGTTTTGCAACATCTTCTGCCTCAATTCCTGCACTTGTTTTAAATGGACGAAGATCTACAATGAACTCATGCGCACACGTACCGTTTTTGCCGGTATATAAAATTTTAAAATCGTTTTGCAACCTTGTTTTCATGTAGTTTGCATTTAAAATTGCGAACTCTGTACATCTTTTTAATCCTTCAGCACCCAGCATTTTTATATAAGCATAGCTTATTAATAAAATACTTGCACTGCCATAAGGCGCTGAACTCACGGCGTGGGTTTTTGTAATGTTTGTATTGGCAACACCTTCAATTACATGGCCCGGTAAAAATGGTTTTAATTTATCATTCACACCAATTGGTCCCATGCCTGGTCCTCCGCCACCGTGTGGTATTGCAAAAGTTTTATGAAGATTTAAATGGCAAACATCTGCACCAATTAAACCCGGACTAGTAAGCCCAACCTGGGCATTCATATTTGCACCATCCATATAAACCAATCCACCATTATCGTGTATTAACTGGCATAAATCTTTTATGGTTTCTTCAAATACACCGTGTGTGCTTGGGTATGTAATCATTAGGCCTGCAAGATTTGTTTTGTGTTTTTCAACCTGTGCTGCCATATCTGCCATATCAATATTTCCTGCTTCATCACATTTTGTTACCACAACTTTAAAGCCTGCCATTACTGCACTTGCAGGGTTTGTACCATGTGCAGAAATAGGAATCAGAATAATATTTCTGTGTGCTTCATTTCTGTGTTGATGATAAGCTCTGATAGTAAGCAAACCTGTATATTCTCCCTGTGCGCCACTGTTTGGCTGTAAAGAAGTTGCGGTAAATCCGGTGATGTTACTTAACCATTCTTCCAGTTCCTTTAAAATTAACTGGTAACCTTTCCACTGGTCGGCTGGTGCAAATGGGTGAATATTACTAAACTCCGGCCAGCTCACAGGAATAAGTTCTGTAGCAGCATTTAATTTCATGGTGCAACTACCCAAAGAAATCATCGATGTGTTTAAACTGAGATCTTTATTCTCAAGTTTTTTAATGTACCTCAACATCATACTCTCACTGCGGTGAGTATTAAAAACCGGGTGCGTTAAAAAGTCTGAAGTTCTTGTAAGTGAAGATGGAATATTGGTAAGCAATGCATCGTTGCTAAAACTTGCTTCTGCTGTATGTTGGTCTTTCACTTTCGCAAAAATGTGTAAAATATCCAACACATCATTTTGAGATGTCGTTTCATCCAAGCTTATTAATACTTCATCTTTACTGTAAAAGAAATTTACTTCGGCTGCTTCTGCATTAGTCTTTATGGCTTCACAAAAACTTGTTTTTATTTTGAGTGTATCAAAATAATATTTGTTCTCGTTTGCAAAACCCATGGTGTTTAATTCATCGCTCAATGTTTTTGCCAAAAGGCTTGTGCGCTTTGCAATGTTTTTAAGCCCATCTGCACCATGGTAAACTGCATACATTGCTGACATGTTTGAAAGCAAGGCTTGGGCAGTACAAATATTGCTTGTAGCTTTTTCTCTTCTTATATGCTGTTCACGGGTTTGCAAAGCCATGCGCAAACAACGGTTGCCCTGTGCATCAATGGTTACCCCAATTATGCGACCCGGAATTGTTCTTTTAAATTCTTCCTTAGTTGCAAAAAAAGCAGCATGCGGACCCCCAAAACCCATAGGTACGCCGAAACGCTGTGCACTCCCAATGGCAATATCTGCACCCAATTCTCCGGGAGGAGTAAGTAATGTGAGAGACAATAAATCTGTTGCCATTATTACCATGGCATTTGCTGCATGTGCCGCATTAATAAATTTTCTATAGTCTACTACTTCCCCATGCGCATTTGGATATTGTACGATTGCACCAAAATAACTTTCATCAATTTCAGCAGTTGTATAATTGCCAAAAACGAGTTCAATATTTATTGGTGTTGCTCTTGTAATTAAAATATCTTTTGTTTGTGTAAACACATTTTCATCCACAAAAAACTTTGGAGCAGTAATGTGGTCTGTATTTTTATTTTTGTGGTTAAAAAGCATGGCCATTCCTTCAGCCGCTGCTGTTCCTTCATCTAACAAACTTGCATTGGCAATTGGCAAGCCTGTAAGGTCAGCCACCATTGTTTGAAAGTTCAACAAACTCTCCAAACGTCCTTGCGCAATTTCTGCCTGGTAAGGCGTGTATTGTGTGTACCAACCGGGGTTTTCAAAAACGGTTCTAAGTATTACCGAAGGCACAATAGTACCATAATAACCTTGTCCCATGTAAGTTTTAAAAACTTTGTTAAGCGAAGCTGTTTTTTTAAGTTCTGTGAGGTATTGAAACTCACTCATCGGGCCACCGGTTTTTAGGGGATCAACTGCACGAATGGCTGCGGGTATGGTTTTGGAAATTAATTCCTCTATTGTTGATACGCCAACTGCACTAAGCATTTCTGATGTTTCCTGTGCATTTGGACCAATATGTCTTTGTGCAAATTCATTTTTTTGTTGTTCAAAAAGATTCATGGATATTTTTTATAGTGTTATTTTTATTTGTTAGCCGAGCAAAGAAGCAGTTTCGTTGAACTTCAGTGGCGTCGCACATTTTATCTTCATCTAAATATTAAGCTTTAATTCTGCAATTGATAGACTGAGTGTAACGCCAACCTTATTTGCGTTGCAAAATTACAGCAATACTGTTATAATTACTATTGAGATAAGGAGTAAGATTGCATTGTTGAAAAACTTGGCAAAAACCTGCGAATAACTTTATTGTTATTTTCTTAGGTTATAATAAAGTAAATTTGCAGATAATAATTTAATGATGACAACATTATCCATTCGCCAAAAATTATCAGCATATCTATAGGTAGCAGACGATAAAAAAGTTAAAGCCATGTACACATTGCCGGAAGATGATATTAAAATGGGGGAGAATGTAAGCATTGAGCAATATAACAAAGAAATTGATGAAGCAATTGCAGGGGCTGAAGCAGGGGATTTTGTAACACAAACTGAAATGGAAAACAAATTTCAAAGTGGTAAGGGAAATAAGATGGCCACCGTTGAAAAAAATTTAAAAAAATTTTATGAATATATTTTACAAACAACTATTCAAAATGCCGAAAAGGTGAAATCGGCATTAATATTTTCAACAAAAAAGATTGCAGATCATCCTGAAATTTATCCTCCTCATAAATATAAAAAAACACAAAGGTAATTTTAGATCTTACGAATAACACCAATACAGGACTTCCTATCATATAACAAACAAACAAATAACCATCACAAGAATCAGACACACCAAAGTGAACCCCAAAGAATATTGAATTAAATGGACAGCAACAACAAACTTCTCACTAACTGGCAAAAAAAATCTTTAGAGCGCACAAAGCTTTACAAAAAAATGCTTCACCGTGCCGAAAAAAAAGCAACGCTGCGAGCTTTGCCTGCATTGGATGAAGAAGCTTATGCAAATATTAATTGTCTTACATGCGCCAACTGTTGCAAAAATTATTCACCAAGGTTTAAAGCTACGGATGTAAAACGGATATCGAAAGTCTTGCAAATGAAAGAAGGCGTTTTTATTGAAACATATTTAAGGCTTGATGAAGATGGCGATTATGTAACTACAACCAAACCCTGCCCTTTTTTAGGAGAAGATAATTATTGCGGCATCTACGAAGACCGTCCATCTGACTGCATGCGTTTCCCTTACACTGATGAAGATGTAATTATTAAGCGGCAGGAGATCACCTTAAAAAATTCTACTTTTTGCCCAATAGTATATTTTGTGCTTGAAAAATTAATGGAAAAGAAATAAGCTTATTTTACTGCATTCATTTCTTCCCAAGCTGCTTCCAAAGGTCTGCTAATGCCATCACCCTTCCACTCCGGTGAACCTGGAATTGAAGAAGTTTTTAAAAATTCATCCTTCGTCATTCCTTTTGCCATACTTTCTGATGTGTATTTTAAAAGATTGCTTAAATATTCTCTAAACTGCAGAATATCAGCTTTTTTAATAACAATATCAAAACCGGCCGCTGCATGGCCACAAACATAAGTTGTGGTATCATTATAATTTGTTGTAGCGGCAGTGAGTGTTTTAATCCATTCAGCAATATTTGCACCGGCGGTTCTGTCAATAAACGGATGGCGGCGGTTAAAAACTAGATCACCTACATGTACAATATTTGCTTTTTCAAAATGGACAAAACTATCGCCATTTGTATGGCCGGCACCAAAATAACGTAGGGTGAGTTTCTCTCCTCTTAACTTTGTACTCCAAGTGGTATCAAAAACTGTATCGGGGTACAATTGTTTGTCTTCTGTTTTGTTTTTTACTGCTACGGCCTCCTGGTTTATTTTAGAATTTTTATGCGCAACCACATTTTTTACAAGTCCTTTAAAAGCTATATTACCAGCTGTATGATCACCATGGTGGTGCGTATTTACCAACAGTGCAAATGGCTTCTTGGTCTTCTTTAAAATTTCATCTATGCAATGTTTTGCAGAAGCAGGAAACTGGCTGTCAACCACCACTGTGCCTTTCTTGCCTATCATAAATAAAATTGTACCACCGCTTTCGGTAAATACTCCAATTGTTTCTGTTAGCATTGTGATTTTATAAGCAGGGTCTGCTAAAAAAGATGCGAGTGTACTTTTGCTTAAAAAAGCCAGAGCGCCTAAAGTAAGTGAGGTATTTTTTATAAATGATCTGCGTTGCATGTTATGTATTTTTAAGGAAGTTAATACAATTTCTTTTTAAAAACCTAAGTAAAGTATCGTAGATGGGAAAAGTTGAAAAAAGGTTTAATGATGAAGGGCTTACAGATGGAAAGCATTACCCCACAGTGTAGCGCAGCGAAACGAGAAGTAGTCCAAACAGCCGCAACAAATGTTGAATTACGTTACCGAAAACAACAGCCACAAATTTCTTTAATATTCAATTTTTTTAAGGTTTGGAAAACCGATCCATGTACCTGCAACAACCAATACCGACATAACGCCGCCAAAAACAATAGCAGGTAAAGTTCCAAACAGTCTGGAAGTTACGCCGCTTTCAAACTGTCCAAGTTCATTAGATGAATTTATGAAGATCATGTTGATGGAAGACACACGGCCACGCAACTTATCCGGGGTGTATAGTTGCGAAATTGTACCTCTGATTACCACACTTATTCCATCGCAAATGCCAGCCGCGGCTAGGGCTAAAAAGCTTAACCAATAAAATTTTGAGAGACCAAAAACAATAATAAATATACCAAAACCTGCAACTGCAAGCAACATTTTAATGCCTTGCTTTTTCCGCATTGGAGCTGTAAGCAACATTAGAACGCTTATGAGCGCACCAATATCCATTGCGGCATTTAAAAAGCCGAAACCGATAGCATTTGTATGCAAAACATTCTCTGCAATTTCAGGAATAAAAGCTACGGCACCCCCAAAAAGAACTGCAAATAAATCCAGTGATATTACACCTAGCAATGTTTTACTGTTCCACACAAATTTAAAACCCTGTTTGATAGAACTTATTATTGGCTCTTTTTTTTCTGTAAAAACGGGTGGTTTTGGTTTTATCTGAAATGAAGAAACTGTAGCAATTAAAATAAGTATACCGCTAACAAAATATGCGTTTGCAATACCTGCCAATGCTATAATAAGTCCGCCTGTTGCGTGGCCTGCAATGGAAGAAATTAAGTAGGTTGAGGAGCTAAGTGATATGGCTTTTTGCAAATTATTTCTTGGTACAATTGCAGCAATCATACTGCTTGCAGCGGGCGATGAAAAAGAACGAATTATACCTGTAAAAAATACTGTAACAAAAATGATGATTAACTTTATAGCAGTTGTAAAATTTAACTGAGGTAAACTTACAAGTGCA
>JANLVW010000635.1:0-1744 GCA_031364205.1 Ferruginibacter sp. | reverse complement strand
TAAAAGAAAACCCTGCAATAATAAACACACACCCAATAGATACAACAAAACCCTAAAATATAAAATAAATTATAATTGCCCCGTTCCATTTTTTGGTCGGGGCTTTTAGATAAATAAAATATGCTAAATGTGTAGCTGGTTGTTAAAAAGTTTTCTATTCCGCATTACGATACTTTGGCAATAATGACAGTGCTAACTTTATACAAATTCTGTTGGTTAGGCCTGCTATACAGCAATTTTAAATTTTAATATTTCAAGTACACTGCAGGTCGAATAAATTATACAAAAAATAATAAAATACACTACATGCTTGGTTTTAATTTTTCAAAATATGATCCTTCATCAAATGAACAAACAGGGTTTGAAAAATTGATGAAAATTTTTACACAGCTTCTTACTTATACAAGTGGAGAATTTAATGAAGCTATGCAATGGATGAACGAACTTGATAAGGAATACAAACTTACCAATGCTGAATATGGAATTGGCGACTTTTTAGAAGATCTAAAAAAGAAAGGGTACATAGACGAAAATAACCAGAAAGGCGAAATAAAAATTACCGCCAAAACAGAACAAACAATAAGAAAGAGCAGCCTGGAAGAGATTTTTGGAAAACTTAAAAAAACAAAATCAGGGAATCATCAAACATTTAAACCCGGCGGCGGAGATGAGATAAATCCAGAAACAAGGCCGTTTCAGTTTGGTGACAGCATGGAGCAGATAGATTTTACATCATCCATTAGAAATGCACAGATAAACCATGGAATAGACAGTTTTAAAATGCACGAAGATGATCTGGAAATTAGGGAAACAGATTTTAAATCGCAGACGAGCACAGTGCTGATGATTGACATTTCGCACTCCATGATTTTATATGGTGAAGACAGGATTACACCTGCAAAAAAAGTGGCTATGGCATTGGCAGAATTAATTAAAACAAAATACCCAAAAGATACACTGGATATTGTTGTTTTTGGAAATGATGCATGGCCCATTGAAGTAAAGGATTTACCATATTTGCAGGTTGGACCTTATCATACAAATACTGTTGCGGGTCTGGAACTGGCAATGGATATTCTTCGCCGCAGGCGAAACCCCAACAAACAAATTTTTATGATTACAGATGGTAAGCCTACCTGCTTAAAAATCGGCAAGCAATATTATAAAAACAGTTTTGGTGTAGATAGAAAAATCCTTACCCGTTGTTTGAGCCTTGCCACACAATGTAAAAAAGCAAAAATTCCAATCACCACTTTTATGATTGCCAGCGACCCCTATCTGCAGCAGTTTGTGCAGGAGTTTACTGAAACAAATAATGGAAAAGCATTTTTCGCTTCGCTTGATAAACTTGGAGCTTTTATTTTTAGAGACTTTGAAAGTGGTAAAAGAAAAACCGTCTATTAAGCTTGAAAGCTTTTCCTTAAAAAAATAAATGATTTTCATAAATAATTCACCATAATAAAAATAATGAGCGGTATAAATACAATGGAATTAACAGCAATAAAAACACTAGGAGAATTAAAAAAAAGTGGCTACACATCAAAGTCTATAAAAGATGAAATTAGAGAAAATCTTATATTAAAAATAAAGGCAAAGGAGAATCCTTTTCCCGGAATATTAGGTTATGAGGATACTGTGATACCTGATACAGAAAGAGCATTGCTTAGCAGACACAACATGCTTTTTCTTGGTTTGCGTGGTCAGGCTAAAACCCGTATGGCCAGGCAAATGGTTCAATTATTAA
>JANLVW010000587.1:0-4920 GCA_031364205.1 Ferruginibacter sp. | reverse complement strand
GCAGATAAAGTAACTGTAAGCGATGCAAAAAAGTTCGTAACATCTTTTGCAGAAAAGGATGTAAATAATCTTTATCAAAACATTGAAAAAAAGCAGATGCTAAAACTTCCTGACAGTGTGAAGGTGAACAGTATGACAAATTACTTTACACAGCAAAAAGATATGGAAGCATTGGCGTATATCATCTATGCAAAAAAAATAGAACCTTTTGTAACAGGTGAACAAGACGGCTGGGAACCAATAGAAAGAGACAGCGCATTAATGGCTATACATATAACAAACGGGCTTCAATTATATGCGGCGACAAAAAATGAAACTTTAAAACTTAAATATGCTTATCAAATTACCCGGCTTGCTTTTTACAGTAATAATAACATTGGTGCTATAAAATTTTATGATGAATTGGTTGCTGTAAATAAAACAGCTTCTGTATTACAGCCACTTTCTCTTGCATTAAAAGCAGGTGCACTTTACCATAATGACCAAAAAAATGAAGCTGCATATATTTTTAGTAAAGTATTTGCATTAACAGATGTAAAAAAGATTTCTAATTATCAAAGTTTTCGCTGGGCCATAGTCGCCGGTGAGGATAGAAATAATTATTTGCAATTATGTAAAAACAATACTGAAAAAGCAAATATGCTTGTACTTTTTGCCTTGGGTAGTGTTGTAAATGAAACTGAAACAATAGATAAAATTGCAAAACTCGATCCTTTTAATACCTCATTGCAAACCCTTGTAGCTAGAGAAATAAATAAACTGGAAGAAACTTATTTTACTCCTGCTTTAAATAAACAGTCTGGTGGTAAATTATTTTATTACACATGGGTAGAAATGCCAGCAGACAGTACTATGCAGGCCGGAGAGAATAAAGTAAAAAATTTGACAGATGTTTTAATAAAATTGGCTGCAGCAGATAAAAAATCGGAAGGCATGTATAAAACCACCGCTGCATATTGTGCGCTAATGTTAATGAACTTTACAAAGGCAAACATCTACTTAACTGAAGCAAAAAAAAATAACCTTACTTCAAAAGTTAATGATCAATGGATGCTTACAAATTTATTGCTTACCATCAATGAATCAAAATTGATTAATGCAGAAGAGGAACAAAAAATATTGCCTTCAATAAAATGGCTTCAGCAAAAAGCTGTGGATGAAAATGCCATAAAATTTGGATTCGATAACGTTAACGGTTGGAAAGTATTTTACAGAAATATAATGACGGAAGCTATTGCAAAGAAATATCATGCGCAGGGCGATATTTATAAAGAAGCATTAGCAATAGGATGTGCAAATAAAGTTTACAACGAAAGCAATTATGAAGCATTAAGTTTTCTTCATAATAATACAGATATTAAAGATGTAGAAAAGATGTATGATCTCTTTACTTCTAAAAATTTAAATGATTTTGACTCTTATCTGATTAAAAACAATGCATTAAAAGTTAAAGATATTACAGATTTTGCAGGTACAGCATATTTAAGAAATTATAATTATACAAAAGCTATTGAGTGGCTCGTAAAATCAGGCTCAAGTAAAAAAGATACCATTTTTAAAAGTGCATTAATTAAGCTGTTAAATGACAGAGAAGAACGGTTACCATCTGAAACAAAAAAAACATCCAAACTTGCATTTGCTCAGGAAATGTTGCAGGCTCAAAATCTTGCAAATTCCGACAAAATAAACAGCTCAAAGCATTTATTTGAAATAGCTACAGGAATGTATAATATGACTTATTATGGTCATGCCTGGGAACTTGTACAATATTACCGCAGTGGTAGCGATGGTTATTATATTCCTGCAAATGCCACTGAATTTCAAAAACAATATTATGGTTGTAATGCTGCGCATGATATGTTTAAAAATGCAATGACAGCATCTAAGGATAATAATTTTAAAGCAAAGTGTTTGTTTATGATGGCTAAATGCTCTCAAAAAATTGTACAAAAACCTCAGTATTACGAGTTTGGTAGCAGGTACGATGATTTTTCTAATGCGGAGAAAGCCTACTATCCGTTATTTATGCAAAATAAATATTTTCCACAGTTAACAAATGAGTATGCAGGTACAGTCTTTTACAAAGAGGCTATAACCAGGTGTAGTTATTTAAGAGATTTTGTAAAGAAAAAATAATTTATTTTGAAGGTAGTTTTACAAAGAGTTTCATCAGCATCGGTAACAGTAGATGGAGAAATTATTTCTTCTATAAATACCGGCTTAATGGTTTTTGTAGGGATTGAAGATGCCGATACAAAAGAAGATATTGTTTGGCTCTCCAATAAGATTGTGAACCTGCGAATTTTCGATGATAAAGCATTCGTCCCAAATTTATCTGTAAAAGATATTGCAGGAGATATCATTTTGGTGAGCCAGTTTACATTGCATGCATCCACAAAAAAAGGCAACAGGCCATCATACATAAAAGCTTCAAAAGGAAATATTGCATTACCGCTGTTTGAAAAATTAATTTTTCAAACAGAAATTGATCTTTGCAAAAAAATACAACAGGGAAAATTTGGTGCAGATATGAAAGTGACTTTGGTAAATGATGGTCCAATGACCATAATAATTGATACAAAAAATAAAGAATAAATATGAGTGAAATTACATTCTCAGCAGCCCAGTTAAAAGTAGATGTTTGGATGAAAACAATTGGCGTTAAATATTTTAGTGAATTGACCAACCTGGGTATTTTAATGGAAGAGGTGGGAGAACTATCCCGAATAATGGTGCGCACTTATGGACAGCAATCATTTAAAGAAAGCGATAAAAATCATGATTTAGCTGATGAAATGGCAGATGTGCTTTGGGTTTTACTTTGCCTTGCAAACCAAACAGGTGTTGACCTTACAGAAGCTTTTAAAAAAAATATTGATAAGAAAACCTTGAGAGATACGGAAAGGCACCTCAAAAATGAAAAATTAAAAGATAAGTAAAAAACTATTTAAAAAAATACCCACTTATGGGTATATGAATTATCTTTTTAATTAAGCAACTTTATAATTGAATACTGTTAAAATTAAAGTGTTCAAATACTAATATTAATTAGGTTTCGTTATCAAAACATTGTTTCATCTTAATGAAACACAATTTAATTAAAGAGTGTTTTTCAACTGGGGATAGTTGCAATTACATGCCGTCGCATTTTTGCGGCGGTTTTTTTTGTTTATATAAGCAACAGATTTATTGAGAATAACTACAATACTTTAAAAACATATTCCTTTTTTTAAGCAAAATATTAAATCAAAATAATTTTGCTCACTGCAGCTAAATATACCCACTACTGGGTATATGAAAGCGCTTATAAATATTTCATTTTTGTATTCTAAACTAAAAATCATGAAATATTTGTCATCCCTTCTTATTCTTACACTTTTAAGTGCTGTTGCTTTTGCTCAAAATAAAAGTGACTGGATAAAAATATTTCCCTCAAAAGTTAAATGGTACAAAATTACAGATGCGGGAGTGCTGGTTGTAGGAACCACTGATGGATTGTATGGCGTAAATCCATCTGACGGAAAAGAATTGTGGAAAGATGATGATATTGAAAACATTAAGGAGGAAAATTATGATCCTATTGAGGGAACGCCGTATATCGTTCTTGCAAAAAAAGGACTAACAAAATCTTCTAACAAAATTGTTGATGTTGTAACAGGTAAAGAAGTAGCCAATACAAAAATACTTGGTTTAATACAGGTTACAAAACGTATTTACCTTATGAAAAGCAATGCAGTATTATTTTTAGGGTTGGGTACAAATGGCAAACCTCTGCTTATGAAAATAAATCTTGCAGATGGTTCAAAAGTTTGGGAACAGCAAAAACTATTTGAAAAAAACAGCGAGCAGATTGTATCTGAAGCCGGCGAGGTGAAAGATGGTTTTTTCATTGCAACAAATAAAAATATTTATAAGCTGAATGCTCAAACCGGTGAAATAATGTACAGTATAGTGATGAAAAGTGATTTACCGGTAGCAGCACCACCAAAAAAACAAAAAGGAATGTTTAGTGCATTCAATATTGGTAAACAAATGGATGCTACGGCTAATGAATTAGAAACCATTACGTCTGCAGATTTTTTTCAAAAGGATAATATGGATGTAATTTATTTTTGGAACCAAGATATACTTACTGAATTTAATGTGGCAGATGGAAAAGAGTTGTGGAAAAGGGTTGAGCTTCCATCGCCTGTTACCAATATATTATTTGATTCGCATGGGATGTTGGTAGCAACAGCTGAAAAAACAAAAGATGACGAAGCAAAACAGAGCAAAGGCGGTGGCGGGTTACTTGGTAAAATTAAAAGAGCAAGTGCAGGTAAAAAAAACAGGGCCTCTTTGCTTTGTTTGGATATGAGTACGGGTGAAGAAAAATGGGACAGCGATGTAAGTTTGCAGGGGGATGTAAAGGCGTACAAACTTTCAGGAACAAAACTTATTCTGGCGACTGAAAGAGACCAAGGGACTAATTTTATAAGTATTGTAAATCTTGATGCAGGTAAATCCGTAACAAAAAAACCTTTGTCAATTAAGGGTGAAATAAGAGATCTCGAAATTGTACCGCAGGGACTTTATTACCGTACGGAAGATCAGATAAATATTCTTGATCTGGAAACGGGTGATAAAACATGGAAAAAAGGAATGAGTGTAAAAAATTGTGTAGGGGACAATCAAAATGATAAAATAGGTTATGTCTATGCAAACGAAACCATTCATAAAGTTAACTTCGAAAACGGTGATATTTCTGATTGGGTTACAGATGTAAAATTTAATGGTAAAGAAGATCCGAGTTCCTTACAGGTTAGAGAAAACGGTGTGTTGCTTACATCAGATCAAAATGTACGCTTATACGATTTTGATGGTAAACAGGTTTGGCACAATTACCAGCCTGCTCCAGGTAGAACTATGGGAGGAAAAATG
>JANLVW010000570.1:0-2718 GCA_031364205.1 Ferruginibacter sp. | reverse complement strand
TGGTACACAAATAATCGGTAAGGCTTTTGGGCCTATAATGGTTGTTTGGTTCAGTATGCTGCTTATTGTTGGAGGTGCTGAAATAATTAAATATCCTGCTGTTTTAAATGCATTTAATCCCTATTACGGTTACCAGTTATTGGTTAATTATAAAGAAGGCTTCTGGTTGCTTGGGGCCGTTTTTTTATGTACAACAGGTGCAGAAGCGTTGTACTCTGACCTTGGTCATTGTGGTATAAAAAATATTCGCATTACATGGATATTTGTAAAGTTAAGTTTGGTTATAAATTATATGGGGCAGGCTGCTTGGGTTATGCACCAGCCTGCTTCCTTTTTAAAAATTGTCAACCCGGTTACAAAAATTACATCGCAGGAGATGAACCCGTTTTTTGAAATGATGCCACATTGGTTTTTATTACCGAGCATTATCATTGCTACTGCTGCCACCATTATTGCTTCTCAAGCTCTTATTAGTGGATCGTTTACGCTGGTAAGCGAGGCCATGAATTTAAATTTTTGGCCAAGGGTAACTGTGCGCCAGCCAAGCAATATAAAAGGGCAGATTTATATTCCAAGTGTAAATACAATTTTATGGTTGGGTTGTGTATTAATGGTCATTTATTTTAAAACGTCCTCCAGCATGGAAGCGGCTTATGGTTTTTCAATTGTAATAGCCATGATAATGACCACCATTTTGCTCAATTATTTTTTACTTTTTAAACTTAAATGGAAACAGGTTTATGTAATAATTATAATAGGTTTATTTGCAGTAATTGAAGGCTCATTTTTTATTGCAAACGTGGCAAAAATAAAAGAACGCTGGATGTTTCTGTTTTTTGAACTTTTTATTTTTATGACAATGTATGAGTGGTATTATGCTCGTAAAATAAACAACCGTTTTATGAAATTTGTAGATATTGGAAAATATACGTCACAGCTGTTAGAACTTAGTACAGATGATGATATTCCAAAATTTTCTACCCACTTAATTTATCTATCTAAGGCCAACAACAAAACGCAAATTGAAGAAAAAATAATAAAATCTATCTTTGCAAAAAATCCAAAAAGGGCAGATGTGTATTGGTTTGTACACCTTAACAGAACAGGCGAACCATATACAATGAGTTATGATGTGTCTGAACTGATGGATGACAAAGTAATGAAAATAAATATAAATATTGGGTTTAGGATACAGCCCAAAACTGAATTATATTTTAAACAAATTGTACAGGATCTAGTAAAAAATAAAGAACTCAATCTGCATATAAGACCTGACGGATCTACAAAATATAATGCCGAGCCCGACTTTAAATTTGTTGTAATAGAAAAATTTCTCTCCATTGAAAATGATTTTGCAATAAGAGAAGGTCTTCTTTTAAAATCGTATTTTCTTTTAAAAGATATGGGTCTTAGTGATGAAAAGGCATTTGGTTTGGAGAAAAGTGATGTGGTAGTAGAACAGATTCCATTAGTTTATCAGCCAATACAGGAATTAGGGTTAAAAAGAAATACAAAACAATTAATGCCTTTTGCTGAAGATTAATATTTTTTTACTAACGTAATTACCCTGAAAATCCCCTCTTTTTGCACTAAAAATTGGGGATTCTTTTATATTGTTTGTAAAACTTTTCCTTATAAATTTGTTCGATTTCAACAAAAAGAAATTAAAATTTAGTTCGTGTCCAAACAGTTTAACAAAGTCTCGTCGGCAGGTATTATTATTGCACTTGGCATTATTTATGGCGACATCGGTACCTCTCCTCTATATGTTTTTAGTGAAATTATAAATGGTAAGGTAATAGATGAATTGCTGATAATTGGCGGGCTCTCCTGTATTATTTGGACCCTTACCTTGCAGACAACCGTTAAGTATGTCATACTGACTTTACAGGCAGATAATAAAGGAGAGGGTGGAATTTTTTCATTATATACTTTGGTAAGGCGGCAAAAAAAGTGGCTTGTATTACCCGCAATGATAGGCGGGGCATCCTTATTAGCGGATGGTATGATAACGCCTCCCATTACCGTTACTGCCGCGGTAGAAGGATTAGATAATTTACCGCTTCTACATGGTATTGAATTAAAAACCATTATTATTATTGTACTTGCTATACTTTCTGTATTGTTTTTTATGCAGCAGTTTGGCACCAATTCTATCGGTAAATTATTTGGGCCTGTTATGATACTTTGGTTTGCTATGCTGGCAGTACTAGGCTTTGCTCACATAACTGATGATTTGGAGATTCTAAAAGCCTTTAATCCTTATTTTGCTATTAAACTTCTTACACAATATCCAAAAGGATTTCTTCTTTTGGGTGCCGTATTTTTATGTACAACAGGTGCTGAAGCTCTGTACAGCGATCTTGGTCATTGTGGTCGGGCCAATATTCGTTACAGCTGGGTATTTGTTAAGTCTGCATTAATACTAAATTATCTTGGTCAGGGTTCTTACTTGCTGCACAATTTTAAAGGAACTGTTTTTGCAACAAAGGAACTGCTGGAAAACAAGGTATTTATGGCCGAACATACCACGGCTGTTATTATGAGCAACCCTTTTTATGGGCTAATGCCTGACTGGTTTCTTACTATAGGAATTGTGATTGCAACTATAGCTGCTATCATTGCTAGCCAGGCTTTAATAAGTGGATCGTTTACCTTAATCAGTGAGGCTATTCGTTTAAACCTTTGGCCACGCATGAAAATTAATTATCCTTCAGA
>JANLVW010000559.1:0-4091 GCA_031364205.1 Ferruginibacter sp. | reverse complement strand
TCAGATATTTGCCGGCAACAAAAAAGTTGCAGCATTTGGTGAAGATCTGGGTTTTATTGGTGACGTAAACCAGGGCTTTAGTGGTCTGCAGGAAAAGTATGGTAAAGAAAGAATTTTTGATACCGGTATAAGAGAACTAACTATTATGGGACAAGGCATAGGCATGGCTTTGCGGGGATTACGTCCTATTGCTGAAATACAATATCTTGATTATTTATTGTTTGGTTTGCAACCTTTAAGTGATGATGTGGCTACAACACATTTTCGTACAGCGGGGCAACAAAGTGTTCCGTTAATTGTTCGTACAAGAGGACACAGATTAGAAGGAATATGGCACAGTGGCTCACCAATGGGAATGATCATTAATGCCTTACGTGGAATGTATGTATGCGTTCCAAGAAATATGACGCAGGCAGCCGGAATGTATAATACACTTTTGCAGGGTAACGATCCGGGGCTGGTTATTGAATGTTTAAACGGCTATCGCCTTAAAGAAAAATTACCTGTAAATCTTGCAGAATTTACCGTTCCTCTGGGAGTGTGTGATATCTTAAGAGAAGGTTCAGATATCACAGTCGTTAGCTACGGTTCTACTTTACGCATTGTGCAGGAAGCCTCAGAAACACTCGCAAAAATGGATATAAGTTGCGAGATAATAGATGTGCAAACATTATTACCATTTGATATTAATCACAGCATTGTTGCATCTCTTAAAAAAACAAACAGAATTATTTTTATTGATGAAGATGTGCCCGGTGGGGCAGCAGCTTACATGTTTAACAAAGTAATGGAAGTGCAGAAAGGATACAAGTATTTGGATGTTTCACCACGCACACTTACGGGTAAAGATCATCGTCCCGGTTATGGCAGTGATGGAGATTATTTTGCCAAACCAAATGTAGAAAATATTGTTGCAGAAATACGTAGTATGATGCAAGAATGACCAACACATAAAGCAGGAATGGTATTTGTAAAACAATGTTTTTATCATTATTTAAAATAAATATCATGGCTATTGTAAAAGTTATCGAAATCATCGCATCTTCTCCTTTAAGTTTTGATGATGCAGTAAAACAGGGCGTTAAAGAAGTCTCTAAAACCATCAGAAATATTGATTCTATTTGGGTGCAGGATCAAAAGGCACATGTTAAAGATGGGGAAATAGTTTCATACGGTGTGAACTGTAAAGTATCTTTTAGAGTAACGGAAGGGGAGTAAATTAGTAATTTAAAAAAAGGCAGCATGATCATATGTTGCCTTTTTTATTGAACATATTTTTTAGAAAGGCCTTGTTTTATTCCATTCATAAAGATTTTCTTTTTTATTCATGAAAACAAAAAGCGTAAAGAATATATTCTCTGTTTTAAAAAAAACCTTTGATGGTTTTGTAGATCATAAAATAATGAAACTAAGCGCATCTCTTGCTTATACAACTATTTTTTCGATGGCACCGTTGCTAATAATGATCCTTTTTTTATGCACTATATTTTTACAGAAGGAAGCAGTGGAAGGAACAATTTATAATCAGATAAAAGGTTTTGTCGGTTCAGCAAGTGCACAGCAGATTCAATCAATGATTAAAACATCCAGTAAAGCTACTACAAGTACTTTTGCACGGGTAGCAGGTATTATTGCATTGCTTGTGGCAGCAACATCTTTGTTTGCAGAAATACAGGATTCTATAAATACTATTTGGGGTGTAAGACCCAAAAAAGGTGCAGGGATCAAATACTTTTTTAAATCAAGAATTTTGTCTTTTGGTGTCATTGGCAGTCTTGGGTTTTTGTTGTTAGTCACGCTCGGGATTTCCACAATTATTGATGGATTTAGTGAAAGACTAATGCAAAATTTTTCAAACGTAGCAGTTGTGTTTATTTATATTTTTAATTTGTTGCTGACTTTGTTTATTGTTACCACTTTGTTTGCAGTAATTTTTAAGGTATTGCCCGATGCTGAGATTAAATGGAAACAGGTGAAAACTGCATCTGTAGTGACGGCCATTCTTTTTATAATTGGAAAATTTTTAATCTCTATCTATATTTCTAAAACAAATGTTGGCAGCACATTTGGCGCTGCAGGTTCTTTGGTTATTTTACTGGTATGGGTTTATTATTCTTCAATTATTTTGTATCTGGGAGCTGAGTTTGCAAAAGAATGGGCGCTGGCATTTGGTTCTCCTATTTTACCTTCCAAATATGCAGAAACTGTGCAAACAGTAGAAGTTGCAGCAAAAGGAGAAACCCTACAGGAAGCGGAAAAACAAAAAGAAATAGTTGTAGATGCCAAAAAAACTGCAACGGAAGTTGTTGCGGATGCTCACGAAGAAAAAGACAAAATTATAGATCAGGAAAATGAAGAAAAAAAGACTTAGCTTTTATTATGCATTTGGATTTTATTAAAGCTACGATTTCGGAAGAGTGACAGCAGGAATTACTTCAAGTTATGATAAACCTTTTGCACATCTTCATCCTGCTCAATGTGATCTACCATTTTTAAAACATCATTTGCATCCTCTTCACTAAGCTCAACTAATGTTCCCGGTATTCTTGTAAGTTCTGCACTTATCAGTTCCATACCTTTATCTTCTATTGCTTTGTTCATAGCTCCAAACTCACTGAAAGCGGCACGAATAATAATGTTGCCCGCAGAGTCTTCTCCAATTTCTTCCAAGCCAAAATCTATTAACTCCAATTCAAGCTCATCTATATTCTGACCGGTATTTTTTACTTTAAATTCTCCCATGCGGGTAAATGTAAATGCTACACTGCCACTTGTACCAAGTGCACCTTTTGCTTTAGTAAAATGCATGCGCACGTTCGCCACAGTTCTGGTGGTATTATCAGTTGCGGTTTCTACCAATACTGCAACACCATGTGGTGCATAACCTTCGTAAACCATTTCGTCGTAACTGCTGATGTCTTTCCCCATTGCACGCTTTATAGCCGCTTCCACACGATCTTTGGGCATATTGCATGCTTTGGCATTTAAGTAACATCTTCTAAGAGTAGGATTGTTTTCAGGCTCCGGTCCTGCGGCTTTTACAGCTATGGCTATTTCTTTGCCAATACGGGTAAAGTCTTTTGCCATTTTATCCCAACGTGCAAACATGGCACCTTTTCTTACTTCGAATATACGACCCATTAATTATTTTTTAAGACTGCAAAAATAGAAATAAGTATTGAGAAAAAAATAATGAGTATTGAGATATTAGTATTGAGAAATTGGAATTGATAATAGATTTTTTGAATACAAACTTTAATTTGTAATAAGCTTAACGAGAAACTGATGAGCATAGCCCGGGTAGAAGCGTAAAGCCCGCAAGCGAGGAACGAGTGCGGACTTGCAGCGGATAACCGGATACCATAGCTTGGTTAAGTTTAACTGTTCATGCTTCTAAAACTACCAATATCAACAACAAATACTCAATACTAAACAGTAATTTTGCAGCATGAGCAAAGGAAAAATTTTGATGGCAATGAGTGGTGGTATTGACAGTACAGTGGCTGCGCTTATGCTACACAAAGAAGGCTATGAAGTGGTTGGTATAACCATGAAAACATGGGATTATGAAACGAGTGGCGGCGGCAATACAGGTAAAAAAGAAACCGGTTGTTGTAACCTTGATAGTTTTAACGATGCACGCCAGGCTGCCGTGCAACATGGATTTCCACATTTTATTTTAGATATAAGAGAAGAATTTGGTGGCTTTGTTATAGAAAACTTTGTTGAAGAATATATAGCCGGCCGTACGCCAAACCCTTGTGTAATGTGCAACACACATATAAAATGGCGTGCATTACTAAAACGTGCTGATGCGTTGAGCTGCGATTTTATTGCAACCGGGCATTATGCGCAGGTGTACCAACATACAAACGGAAGGTATTTTATAAGCAAAGGCATTGATGATACAAAAGACCAGAGCTATGCACTTTGGGGCTTGCAGCAGGATTTATTGAAACGCACTTTATTGCCTTTGGGCACATACCATAAAACAGAAATAAGGCAAATGGCCCACGACTTTGGTTATCCTGAACTGGCTAAGAAAAGCGAGAGTTACGAAATTTGTTTTGTACCTGATAATGATTACCGAG
>JANLVW010000523.1:0-1320 GCA_031364205.1 Ferruginibacter sp. | reverse complement strand
AAAAATGGTAATAGTAGATCACAACTAATGAATTTTGAGTTGCGAATTATCAATTTGCGATAACTATTTTTTAATGTTATTTACTTAATTAAAGTTTACTTTTTTCTAAGAAAAGAAATTAAATCAGTGTTGGGAATATTTGGCTCTCCTACCTGGCGTATCATGGTAACCAATTGGCCTCTGTGGTAAGTCTGGTGATTAAACAAATGCATAAGCATTTCGTAAACAGGTTGTTTAAACTGATCTTTTTTTGAATTTCTGTAAATAAATTCATGCTCCAAAGCAGCTTCTGTTGCAATGTCAATCCATTCCTTCCATTGTTTACTTTGCGCCAGTAAATTATTGGTAAGTTCCATTAATGAACCGGTATAATTGTTGCTTTGCCACACTTGTAACTCAGCCAGTTTTAAACGTTGCCACCAAATGCTTTCTACATCCCATAAATGAAGCAATGTTTTTTGAATGCCGTTAAAACTGCTTTCGATGTGCCTTTCTGTTTGTTCGTCGGAAAGATTATTTATTACTTCAATAATTCTCTGGTTTGCCCAAAGATTGTAAGCAGCATATTGAGAAAGCATTTTTTTCATGTAGTGTAAATTCTTTGTTTAAGTAAAAGTAAACTTTACCTGTCATTCAAAAATTAGTTTTAAATTGGCTATAAAAAAAATGGAAATTATTATAGAAAAGGCTGTGAAAGAAGACTGTGAAGCCATCATGCAATTGGTGCATGAGTTGGCTGTTTACGAAAAAGCGCCCGATGAAATTTCTGTTACCATGGAGCATTTTGTAGAAAGTGGTTTTGGAGCAAAACCCATGTGGGAAGCATTTGTAGCTAAAGAAAATGGTATTGTTAAGGGCTTTGCACTTTATTATATTCGTTACAGCACCTGGAAAGGACAGCGAATATATTTGGAAGATTTACTGGTTACAGAAGATATGCGTGGCAAAGGAATCGGTAAATTATTATTTGATGAACTTTTGGAACAATGTAAAAGTAAAAAATACAGCGGTCTGGTTTGGCAGGTGCTTGATTGGAATGAACCGGCAATAAATTTCTATAAAAAGTTTGAAGGTGTAAAGTTTGACAGTGAATGGGTTAATTGTAGTATGGATTTTTAAACTGATTGGCAGAAAAACTTTTGTTTTACATGAAAACAATGCTGCATTTGCAATGATTTATTGCCATTATTTTACCACAAATTTCATGTTGATTCCTTTATTTTTGCAGCACAAAAAATGCTCAATAATAGTATGCCGTATAAGTAAGTGACACAATGATGTTGACCATCGCTGCTGACTTTGCCAGGATAAAAAAAGAAT
>JANLVW010000477.1:0-10144 GCA_031364205.1 Ferruginibacter sp. | reverse complement strand
GAAGGAATAGCACCATCACAATATGGTACAAAAGGTCTTATAGATAAGCGTTTGGCAGAAATGGAAGAAAAATATGACCTTAAACCTGAGGCTATGCAGGAAGGATTTAGTGAAGAAGGAGAAGAAGGGGCGAGTTTCGATGAAAACATGGGAGAACCTGAAAACGAAGGGACAGAAACGCAGGAAGATTTTTAAAAATGTAATAATAAATTTTATTAATCTTACTGTATTATTTTAAAATGGTGAGGTTTTTTTATTTAAAAGATGCTTATCAAATTGAAAAACGAATGACAAAAATTTGCCTTGTTATTGTTGGTCCTACAGCGAGTGGCAAAACAGCTGCAGCAATTGACGTAGCACAATATTTTAATACAGAAATTATTTCTGCAGACAGTAGACAGTGTTTTACAGAACTGAATATTGCTGTAGCAAAACCCACAGCAGCGCAACTTTCCCTGGTTCAACATCATTTTATAAATTCGCACAGCATTACAGATAACGTTTCTGCTGCAGATTTTGAAAGCTTTGCCCTTGAGGCTGCAGATAACATATTTGAGAAAAATAACATTGCTGTTATGTGCGGTGGTACAGGGTTATACATAAAAGCTTTTACGGAAGGATTGGATGCTATTCCTGAAACAGACCATAAAATAAAAGAAGCAATAGCATATGGTTACAAACGAGAAGGTTTGGTATGGCTGCAGAATAAAATAAAAGAAACCGATCCACTGTTTTGGGAGAAGGGTGAAAATCAAAATCCGCACAGGTTAACAAGAGCATTGGAAGTTTTTATGACCACAGGAATTTCCATCATTGCGCAGCAAAAAAAAATAAAGAAAGTGCGCTCTTTTAATATTATAAAAGTAGGAATAGAAATTACCAGAGAAGTTTTGTACGACAGAATAAACAACAGGGTAGATGTAATGCGGGAGCAGGGTTTAGAAAATGAAGCAAAATTACTTTATCCGAATAAAGAGTTGAATGCATTGCAAACAGTGGGTTACAGAGAATTATTCGATTTTTTTGAAGGAAAAACTACCAGTGAAAAAGCATTTGAATCGATAAAACAAAACAGCCGTCACTACGCCAAAAGGCAACTTACCTGGTTTAAAAAAGATGAGGAAACTATCTGGTTGCAAGTGGCTGCAATACTTCCATACTTACAAAATAAACTTAAATAAATTTTTGCTGGCTGTAGCTAAAATTTTACACCCACTGTTGCAACAATATTGCTGCTTTGTTGATTAATTCCTGCATAAACATTTTGTAAATTCTGCAAACGGTAAGGAGTATTAAAATCTTTATTTATCAAATACATGTAAGTTAGATCTACAAAAAAACCTTTGTTGCGGTAACCGAGGCCGGTACTTATCGTCATTTTATTGGCCTTTGATGGTGCATCTTTATAAGGGTTACCATATAAACCAAAACCAAGCCTTCCCATTATTGTATTAAATTTAATTTCACCACCTAGCTTAACATTTATGTTGCCTTTGTAAATGTCTTTTACAACGTTATTTAATCCCTTGTAATAAGTTTGCTGGTCCACAGTTGGTTGTTCAGCATTACTGTTAAAACTGGAACCCTTGTGGTTTACGTATTCAATATCTGCAGATAAAAATCCACGTTGTTTGGTTACATCTTCCACTTCTCTAAAAACGTAAGAACCACTGGCAATAATTCTTAGTGGAGATGATTGAATATATCTTGCAACCCCACGCTTTCCTTCTGTAAACAGATCTGACGATACGTTGTAAGTTTTAATAGGGTTTTCCAGTTGGGTTTGTAAAGAACTCTGTCTGGAATCTGTCAACGACATATATGATGGGGTGTGCACTGCAAGCCCAAGCCGGATGTATTCTTTAGGTCTGTATATTAATCCTAACTTGACATTTAAGCCTGCTCCTTTTGTAGTAAAATTATCAGTGTAAGAAAAAGATTTAAAACGATTGCTGCTGTTTCCAGAAGTATCATTTTCTGAAAATAGAATATTGCTTTCAAAATTTATAATTGGTATACCTAGAGATACTCCCCACAATAATTTCTTCCCGTCGTTTCCTGCATAAGCAAAGCCAAGTTCATAGAAACCACCTTTAGTTGTCTTTATCATTTCTTGTTGCAAGGCCTGCTTCGCATCTAAAATATATTCAGGTGCTGCTTTTATAATTAAGTTATTTCCATTGCGCACAGTATCTATTAAGTATGTATACAAAGCAGGTGCAGCTGTATATGGCGAAATGCTGTTTGTATTTAAAACATTTGAAATACTGGTGTTTAATCTCGAAAATTCTTCTGCAAACTGTTCACTGAAAGAACTGTAATTATTTAATCCTTTAAAATGTATTACGTTATTAAAATTGGCAGTTTGGGTTACGGCAAATGAAAAAGCATTGGTTTTTTTACTTACAAATCTGTTTGGCAATGCAATTACCATCCCAGCCGGAGCAAAAATAAACTGCTGCTTTGTTTCGTTTAAAGTATTTCCTCTGTAGGTTGACTTTACTTTATTAAATACAAACCCTCCGCTGACAGTGGCTTCATTTGTTTTGTAAAAACCTATACCCGCAGGGTTAATAAAATTAGAAGTAATATCGCCACCTAAAGAACCAATAGCACCGCCAATGGCCAACGTACGGGCAGTTCCGTTTTGGGGATACCAGCTGTAGCGGACAGCATCTTCCGGGATTTGTGCGTAAGTATTAGTCACAAAAAAAACCGCTGCAAGGGTTAAAATCTTTTGCATAAAAAAATATTCACTTTAAAAAAAGCAATGTTTAAGAGACAGTTGCACAATTATTGCCCTCTTGGTGGTCTTGGTACGCTGGTTCCTGTAGAAGCAGGTGCGCTGCTACCATTGCCACTGTTGTTGTTTGAATTTGTTGAAGGGGTATACGAACGATTTTCATTATATGTTTTTGTATCGTAGGTATTGTTCCTATTAGTTTGATTGTTGCTGTTGTTGTAGCCTCTTACTGTTATAGTTCTTGTGGTACCGGAAGTCTTTGAAGGGGTATAACCGGAAATAGTGTTGTTGTAGGATGCTAGATTAGTTTTGCGGATTGTAGTGTTCTTAGGATTTACGAATACAGCACTTTGTCCGTATACGGGATAAGAATAATAATAGGGATTGTAATAATAGCCGTAGTTGTAGCCGTATGCGTAAGGATTGTAAGAATAGTTGTAATCATAACGGTCATTGAGCGTGCGCCAGCGGTAATCATATGCAGCCATACGTATTTGCCTTTCTTCATAAACGTTGTCCAGCTTTTCGTAACGGTCAGTATTTTCTACAACAACTTTTTGCTTTGAATAATATAGATCATCCGGCGTTTGGCCGCTTTTGTAAACTGCACTGCAGGATGCAAAAAAAACAATACTGCATAAAAGTAAAACGTTTTTCATCGTCTATAATTTTAATTAAAGTTAATTGATAACGGGGACTACTTAATAAACAAGACATCTTGCGCAGGTATTTTGGTGTTAAAAATGTGCTAATCCTACTGATTATATATTCGCTGTATTTTCTTTTATGCTCATTTCATTTTCATTAAAAAGTTTTTTTACTTTAGGATTTGCTACAAGAGCTCTACCTTTTATTGTAGCACCCATTTCAATTCCTGCGGAAATTAATACACAATTCTTTATTATATATTTACCTAAAAGCATTGGCACAAAAAACGTGTCTGTCCATGTTTCATTTCTAAGAATAAAAAGTGGCAGGCATGCACTGATCATTTGAAAATAAAAAAGGAACAATGTAAAAGGCATCCATTTGTGAAGAATAAATCCAACACCAATCATACATTCCAGGGAGCCTAAAATAGCCATAGCAATATTCGGAGGAATTTTACCAAACGTAAGCCAGGTCATGATTTTGGTAGTAATTTCCTCAGCTTCGCTTTCTCTAGGAAAGAATTTTATACATCCGAATCATAAGAAAATAATACCTAATGACCATCGTAAAATAATCAAACTATTTCGGGTATTCCAGTTTGCAAAATTTTCAAGTTGATGATTAAAAATATTCCTCATTTAAAAACCTGTTTGGATAAAAACGCCAATGAACAAGCCAGAAAAGAATGGGTTTTTAAATTGATGAATTAGTTGTGTGAGTATAGTTTTAAATTGGCTGAAACAAAAATCCCTGTAGCAAACTACAGGGATTTTTGTGGTGCCTACGAAAGGAACAATACTATTTAATGAAAGTGTTACTGGTAAAAGGTTCTGTAAGTTTTAATATTTTGGTGTGACATTCATGTAACATAAATTTGAGAATAGAACTAAAATGGCTAGAAAATAAAGGTGCTTTCTATTAGCAAATAATGCAGTAAAATTTTAATAGTGTTTTGTTTATTCATAATTACTTACATGCATAAAAAAGCCCTACAAAGTATGCAAGGACCTTTAAAAAGAATGCCGTTTCTATTGAATTTTAATTCATTTTACACTCCAAATAATAATTTGCTGTTCTTTTTTCATTATTCATTGCGGATTTTACCACAAACACACATAGAAACAAGCTAAAACTTTTATTGGTAATCCCATTAAGGGTTTTATTTTCTTACGTGAGCTTACACACAGTGGCATATATTTTTTATCAATTTTGAGTTTTTCCTCAAAACTGTAAAGCTGTAGCCGTATAATACCCTTCGGCTCTTGCAGACGAGCGGGTTTTACTATTTAAAACCTTGATGTTATTCTTTCATTATTTTGGGCAATATAAAGAGAGGAAGTGGGTGCATTTTATTACACTTTAATTTCTTTAACACCCCAAATAATAATTTGTTGTTCTGCTGCATTGCATTTCACATCATTAGGACCGAAAAACAATGGCATCTCACGATTACTAAACATCGGATCCAAATATTTATCAGACATCCCTAAACGATTTTTAGCATAAAATATGCCTTTGCGCTCATCAGCTACAATATCAGTTGCAAGAGCTTTAAATAACCACTCAATCTTTTTTATATTGTCCTGCTTGGCCTGGTTAGTGTTATAATTTAGCCATCTATAGTAAGTTGATCTTGCAATTATAAGTTCGCCTATACCGGATATCCATATTCTTAAGAAATAATCTATCGTAGGTATTTGCCTGTGGGGTATCTCTACAATTTTATCACTTGCTGTTGCATGTTTTATTTCGTTTTCTGCACAGATTTCTATGACATAAAAAACTTTTTATTGGGCTTTTTTAAGCAGCCTTGTTCACATATTCTATTCTGTTCTCTTTATTTCTGTGTCAATCTGTTGCATTTCGGTTTTGTGAATTTCGTTAATATATTGGTCTTTCAAGTGATCGTAAAACGAATGTCGACTTACAAGCGTTGCAATTAGGTTAGAAAATAATGCTGTTAGCATAATGTAAAAAATTACATTATGGCTATTTGTCATTTCTAAAACAAGAATTGAAGAAGTAAAAGGACTTCTCGTAATGCTTGTCAAAAAACCTGTCATTCCACATAGAATGATTAGATTAGTTTCTGCATTTGATAAATGAAACCAACCTGCAAAAACAGCACCTATACTGGCTCCTGCACTTAGTGAGGGTGCAAAAATACCTCCTGCTGCTCCTGTAGAAAATGAAATGATTGAACCAATTACTCTTAAAAAAGGTGTGTACCATTCCAAGTGCTTTTGATTTGTAAATAAGGTAGAAATCATAATTTCTTTTCCCGAACCAAATGTTTTGCTGTCAATAAAAACTGCAAGCGCAGCAATGATAAGTCCACAAAATGCAACAAAAATTATTTTTTGATAATTCTTTTTTAAAACACTTTTCTTTTTTAAAATATATAAAATTATTTTGCCCATTCCACTACCCGAAATTCCCGTAATGATTGCTAAGGGCATAATGTAAATAATTACCCATACAGTAACCCCGTCCAATTGCGGGTAGCCCAAATACAAATAAGGACCTAAAAAATTTAATGCAGTTAGCCCTGAAATAATTACGCCTGTTAGCAGTGCAGATTTGAAAAAGCTAAAATGTGTTTTTGTTAGTTCCTCGATGGCAAAAACAATTCCTCCCAAAGGTGTGTTAAATGCGGCTGCAAGTCCTGCTGCTGCACCTGTGACAATCATATTTCGTTTAGATATTTTTGGGTACCAAGCTGGTAAAAGGTCGTTAATTTTTTTAAAAATGGAAGCTGAAATCTGAATTGTTGGTCCCTCTCTACCAATTACGCCTCCACCAAAAATCATTATTAAACTTGACAATATTTTTATAAAAATTACCCTTAGACTAAGTAATGAATTTACTTTGTAATTATGTTTGGGGTTTGATAATTCAATAGCTGCACTTACTTGGGGAATACCGCTACCTCTTGCAAATGGCGAATATTTTGATACAATCCACCATGCTAAAACAAAACAAGTGGGGCTAATGATGAAAAATGTCCAATTTGCTTTTTCGTAGATTAGATGAGTGCCTAATTCCGCCCAAGAAAACAACTTTGAATATAAAACCGCAATTGCTCCTGAAATAAAAGCTCCTACCCAAAATGGCAAGGCATTAAGTAAATTTTTTTTCAGTTTCTCATTGTCAATTAAATCAAATTTTGATTTTAGCGTTTGTCTAATCTTATCTAATATACTCATTGTCAAATTTAAAGAATGTCTACACGGGTTGCTGCTAACGAGCGCCCGCTTGACGTTGTTGGGGTATTTCCTTCAGCCCTAACTTCAGCCCAGTACCGAAAAGATGCTGAAGATAAAAACAAAAGCTGAACTAAGAATTTCAAGCCCGAGTAAAAGTACAATACTGAGATACTTTTATTGGCTCCAACTTCCTGCCCCAATAACGGCAAACGGTTTGTTACCTGCCGTGCTGCTTTTCTAACTGCAAGAAGCTTGCATATAATAAAAACCTTTCAGAGCTACTCTCGCCTGAATTAGATCTAATAGCATATGTAGAAATTACTCAAATGTCTCACCTCACAATGGGAAACGAATGATGCAGAAATTTGTTATTAGTTATCCAACTTAATTCAACCGATTTAAATCTACGGAGTGCTACTTAATCAATTACTTTTTAGTTGGGTTTGTGAAAACAACAATTCCAAACAATACAGCAAAAATTAAATACAAGATTGCGAGTATCCAATAATAATGTGAAATTGAATTATTCATTGCCCCTTTTATAAGTGCAATTGTTGCTATCATAAAGTGAGCGAAGTTTCCCATTGTTAGAGGTCGTGCGAAAATACCACCGATTAAAACCGTCTTTGCCATCCAATTCATTACTGCAAATCCAAAATAAAGAGCACCTAAAATTTGAAAGAGAATAGGAGTTGATTCGGTCAAATTTAAATAACGTGAAACTTCTTGTGGTATAAAAGTCAAAATAATTCCTATCGCTCCTAAAATAATTGCACTTGTTGTCATTAGGAATTTAGTATTCATTTTCCTTGTTTGTGTTTTATTTAAAATAAAATTTAGAGAAATAAATTGCCTGTCAAAAATAAAAATTGAGATAATAAAAACAACTATGTCTTGATGATTTTATAAATTTTCATTGTCATTTAGAATTATCACCAAAGCTAATTTTTGCCGGAGCTAAAACATTTTATAACATCCAGCCCGGAACAAATGCTAATTGAAAACTGCTGATGTTACTTTGTCCAGCCCTGCTTTTTCAAACAATTTTGTTGCCTGCCGTGATTATTAAGACAACAAAAACAGTGATGGAAATATAAACCAACTCCTTATTATAATTTCGAGCACAACATAAGTTCCTTTCTGTTCTTTATGTTTAGGTTGTTTAATAATGCAATTAATAATAAGTAAAGTCCTGACACCAGAGCAATAGTCCTAAAAGTATGTACAACCCACCAATGATTCTGCGCATCCTTCCAGTTGCCTGGAGGAGAATTAATATTCCATGTTTTGATTAGATTATTAATTGGGATATTCTTAAATATTGTAATTAGAATACCCGCAATAATACATAGACCTGCTGCCAATAACAGGTAAGAAAATTTTTATGTTGCCGTAAAAAAATGGATGATAGTATGCTAAATACGGCGGCTGATATTAATACTAATGGTAAAGGGATTATAAATACTCTAATGGTATGCTGCATTTTTTTAACATAGAAATGTTCAGGCATTTCTTTAGGTTTAAAATCAATCATACAAAAAATGATGTTCCTGTACCCAGTGCTGCAAAAGAGAAAGCTAAAAAAAGAAGGGTTTGCTGAATCATCATTTTTTTATTGTTTATTATTCTTCTTGTATTCAGTTTTCTCCGACCGGCAGCTTGCGAATACTTTTCAATAGTTGGGTGTCGGCGCAACTTCACAAAACCCAATCGGTTTGTTGTTTTACTCTGGTTTCAATAGTTGCTCAAAAAAGGCACCAACTTTATTTTTTTATCTATAAAATGGAGTTCCAGAACCCAATGTCTTTTGTTCCCATATTTATCTCGTTGGAGTATGTCATTATGATTGTCGGGATGTAAATCTAGACATAAATAATTAGGATCATCGGGTTGTTCATATGGAAACTCCCCTATAATGTGTTCTGCAATAGCGTTTCCAAATTCGTAGCCATAACGTCTTGCCAAGTCTACAGCGTAATTAAAAAAATCTCCCCCTGTAAGTTTATTTTGTTTGTAATATCAATTATTCCCTTCGTCCCAAGCTGCTTCTATATCATTCTTTATCTTCTGTTTTAAAGGGTCGTTACCTAAAACATATGTTCTGCCAAGGTCTGTTTCCCAGCCTTCAAAAATGGGATGAAAATCAAAAAATAGTATATCCCCATCTTGAATAAACAAATCTGGGGGATCTGCAAGATAGGGATGCAAAGTATTGATACCTGTTCTTACAATTTTCTTACCCCAATGATTTTCTACCCCAAAATCTTCTTTGGCAATTTGCAAAATTTCATCGCAAAGTTGCTTTTCTGATTTTCCAGAAATTATTAATTCTTTGTCTTCAATAGCCTTAAATAATTCTTTTGCTTTCTGCTCTGAGAGGAAAAGTTTATGAGTTGTTTGTATATAATTTATTTTTGTCATAAATTTTTTTATTGTCTATTATGTGAAGAATGTTTTAGAATGGCACTTAACTATACTGCTTTGCGCAGGTGTGGCATTAGAATTCCTTCCGCTCGTAACCGTAGCCAGGGTTTTGATAAAGATAAATATTTAGAACCAATGTTTAGTGATGTTGGTCATGCCCGAACCAAAGCTCGGATCTGCAGAACTGATGATTATTACAACTTCAAGCCGCACCTTGCACAATTCATATTATGCGCTTTAAAGACCCCCTTGAAATTTTTTTGGTAATCAAAAAAAAAGGAAAGTATATTTGTCATTTAGGAAAACAAAATTGTCAATATGCAATGTAAAAGAAGCAAAAAAGAACCTGGCTTACTACCGCTGTATTTCAAAAAAATTGGTCTTCTCGTCATGATTTTAGCATTTATCCCTGCAATCATCGTCAAGTCAGTAAATGTCGAACTGGTGCAAACTCAAAAGGAAATATTCCGTATCCTCACACTTAATGCCTTCATACTTGGGTTGTTGTTTGTCGCTTGGTCAAGAGATAAGGTCGAAGATGAAATGACTGTGTCTATAAGATTAAAGGCAATGTCTTGGACATTCTCATGGGCTGTACTCTATTTCATCATTACACCTTTCATTGCGTTGCTTTTCAAAGACCTGATTGTCCGCTTAACTGGTCAGCTAGTTGTCATGAGTATGTTATTCGTTTACTTAACTATTTACTATCTGCAAAAACTTAGTCGGTAATGAAGAACACACTCAAGGTCGAAAGGGCAAAGTTGGATATAACACAACAGGAATTAGCAGATAAAGTAGGAGTTTCTCGTCAAACTATAAATTCAATAGAAGCCCAAAGATATGTTCCTTCCACTGTCCTTGCTATAAAGATTTCTGAATTCTTTCAAACTTCTGTCAATGAAATTTTTAAATTGGAAAAAGATGATTGGACAGGATCCCACGAAATGGCTTGCTCTTAGATGTCCATTTTAGTTGTTTTTTAGATCACCTATTTCAGGACAAGACAGTCAGTTTAAGCCGGTATCAGGGGGTTAGTTTGTTTTGGCGGCAGGAGGTAAATTTGCGTGGATTTTCTAATAGTAGTGCCGTTTGCGTTTTTTCGCTTTCTTAATATTAC
>JANLVW010000468.1:0-1432 GCA_031364205.1 Ferruginibacter sp. | reverse complement strand
TTTGCTCAGCAAAATCGAGCAATGCATAGGTGACACCAATTAATATGGTCGGCTGTAAACCGTTTTCATTTTGCAATAAAACCTCTTTTAATTTTTTATTGTCATACAGGTAAAATCCACTTGCTTTATGAGTTGATTTTTTTATTAAATTATTAACCATATAAACCAGCGAAGAACCTTTTCTTTCTAAATAGGAAGGCAGTAATCCGATAATGCAAATTTGTTTTTCGTTGCCATAAAAATTGCTGAAATTTTTTATAAAACTTTCTTCATAAACAGATAAATCTTTTACAAAATGCCTGCTGTTTATTGATCCGGTTGTACCACTGCTTTCAAAAATTACAGTCGGTTCAAATTCAGTGGTTTTTATTTGTTTGCTTTTAAAAAATTGTATAGGTAAAAATGGAATTTTTTCTAAAGAAGTAACATCAGCAGGTGCTTTATTTAAAATGTCGCAATAAATCCTGTAAACCTTGTTGTGTTCATATTGAAAATTAAAAACCTCCAAAGCTTTTTCTGTAAAGTTTTCCTGTGTGCATATTAATACAGATTGTTGCAAAACTGTAGACGAAATAGGATTCATAATACTTGTTAAAGAAGTAAAGTTTGTTAACAAAAAAGCAAAGCTAAAATTTAAAATTGTTTTTACCTTTTCTATGATTAAATTTGAGTATAATCCGAAAATATGCGTTACTTATTTTTTGCATTTGTTGCATGTGTGGTTTTTATTGCTTGTAATAAAGATAAATATACTTCTGTCCCACAAATAAAATTTAAGTCGATAACATCTCCTTTTTATTCAAATTCTTTGTATGATAAACCACTTTTAATAATTGAATTAACAGCCGCTGATGGCGATTTTGGTTTTCAAGAAGGTAAGGATACATCTTATGTTTTTGTAAAAAATACCCGTTCACCTTTTAGGGTTGATTCTTTTAAATTTCCTTCCACATTATCAAAAGCAGTAAAGAAAAATTTTAAAGCAGATGTAGAAATTGATTTAAGGGGAGGTGGTACTGCAGGCTCAAATGCATTGCCCGGTCCGCCACCTGCCGGTTCCCGCCGTCCGTATACTGATACAGTTTATTACGAAGTTTATGTAAAGGATTTTGCAAAACATAAAAGCAATGTTATAAAAACAGCTGATCCATTTTTATATATTACGCCCTAATGCGTTTTCTTCATTTCATTCTATCTCATTCCATTTTTATTGCGCTGTGCGCAATTGCGCTTTGCTACCAGACTAATTTAATTTTGCACACGGCAAAAAGTTTAAGCCTTTATGGGTTTATATTTTTTTCAACCATTTGCAGCTACAACTTTTATTGGTTACTAAGTAAATTTTATTTTAAAAAAACTGTAATAAATTTCGTGTTTATAAAAGAACAATTATCATTTGTTATTTTGTTTTTAACTGCATTAATTGGTACAT
>JANLVW010000445.1:0-2820 GCA_031364205.1 Ferruginibacter sp. | reverse complement strand
AAAAAAAAAATAATAAAGAGTCAAGGAAGAAATTAAAGGAAGAAATTATTGAGCCCTTTAAAAGTACTGGTCATAATAATTTTTTATTAGTTGGAAACAAAGTACTTTATCATAAATGTTTTATTTTCTAGATTTCACCTTTTTAATAGTGTAGTAATTTTAGCATTTTTGTGTTGTGACAAAATTTGATTTGTTAAAAACACAGTTCGCTAAATAAAATCTTAGTGGTTTTCAAAAAAGAACTCCTCAAGTAAAATTGAGGAGTTCTGACATTAAACAACCTTCAACCAATCAAAAACTGACTTCTATAATATATTTATATCTTTTGGCGCTGCATTATAGCTTTCTTTTTTTGGAAGTTCTATTTTAAGTATTCCATCTTCATACCGTGCAGCTATATTTTCAGTATCAATCTTTTCATTTAAAGTAAAACTTCTTTTAAAAGATTTAAGTGCAAATTCTGTACGTATAAATTTTTCATTTTCTATAGCGTTCTGTTCTTTTTTCTCTGTACTTACTGTAAGCACATTGTTGTCTAATTTGATGCTAAAATCTGCTTTGATATATCCCGGTACGGAAAGTTCTACAGAATAAGCAGCTGCTTTATCAATAATATTTACTGGGGGATAATGCAAAACATCTTCTCTAACAGCTTTGCTTACTGCTGATGGAAATTCATTAAAAATTTCTTTCATAATTCCATCAATTGACTTGTAATTATTGTTCATTTTTACGTATGACATTTTTTTTATTTTTTAGTTTTATAATTAAATTCAGTCTATAACATTCAAATTGTATTCCATTCATTTTATAGCGACTTAATGGCATGATTTAAATAAAATTAAGACACTTTGTCTGTTTAATTGATTTTACCTGAAATATTTTCATAGTTATTTGTGATTTTTAGGATGTAATTTTGCATTCTAAACTTTATTAAATATGTATCCAGAAGAGATTGTAATACCAATGAAAGAGGAGCTTACAGAAAATGGTTTTTCTGAAATGCTAACTGCAGAAGATGTAAAAAAAACATTATCAGAAAAAGGTACTTCGCTTGTTGTAATAAATTCTGTTTGCGGTTGCAGTGCAGGAACAGCTAGACCGGGAGTTTTAATGGCGGTAAATTCTGCTACAAAAAAACCCGATAACATCAAAACAAGTTTTGCAGGTTTTGATGTGGAGGCAGTGAATGAAATCCGCAAACACTTGATGCCTTATCCACCAAGTTCTCCGGCGATAGCATTGTTTAAAGATGGAGAATTGGTGCACATGATAGAGCGCCATATGATTGAAGGAAGAAGTGCACAAATGATTGCCGATAACTTGAAAGGCGCATTTGATACACACTGTAATTAAATTTTTAGTTTATTAGAGTCATCGTTTGTTGGGGCTTTGTTGTTTTACTACCGTATAATAACAGATTTAACCAATGCACGATGACTTTTATTATATTGCAATACTTCACAAATATGTAAGGGCATGTATCCAAATTTATATTACGTTTTTAAAGATTGGTTTGGTGTTGAATGGAACAGTTTAAAAATATTGAACACTTTCGGCTTAATGGTAGCTCTGGCTTTTGTGGCAGCAGCAATAGTACTAAATTCTGAGTTAAAGCGCAAAGAAAAACTCGGTCTATTACATCCATCAGAAGAAATCATTGTTGTTGGAAAACCTGCATCAATCTATGACTTGGTATTTAACGCAATTGTAGGTTTTATTTTTGGTGCAAAACTGGTCGGTCTCATATTTAATAAACCACCTGAAATAAATACCCAAGAATATATATTCTCTCTAAATGGAAATATATTTGGCGGTATTTTGATGGCAATTGTTTTAGTTGCGATAAAATGGTACGATAAGAATAAGCAAAAACTTAAAACGCCCGAACGGAGAACTGTAAGAATATGGCCGCACGATAGGGTAGGAGACATTATTATCATATCGCTGATATTTGGAATATTGGGTGCAAAACTTTTTGATAATTTTGAGCATTGGGACGATTTTATGAAAGATCCTATTGGAAAATTATTTTCAGTTAGTGGTCTTACTTTTTATGGAGGTCTTATTTTAGCAGCAGTTGCAGTCTGCTGGTTCGCTTACAAAAAAGGAATAAAGATTAGTCACCTTGTAGATGCAGCTGCACCCTGTTTAATGATTGCTTATGCAGTTGGTAGAATTGGTTGCCAGGTTGCCGGAGATGGCGATTGGGGAATTCCCAACAGTGCATATTCCAGCGATGCATACGGAAACTTATCTTTGGCCGCACCGGGAGATTTTGAAAAAACGATTCAAAAAAATTCAACTTATTATCTTGAAGGAAAAGTAATGGACAGTACAGGTAAAAGTGTTTTTGTAACTGACAGGATATATTCTTCCCTTTCTGAAGTGCCGCACAAATCAGTTAGAGGAATTTCATTTTTACCTAAATGGTTTTTTGCTTACAGTTTCCCTCAAAACGTAAACAATGATGGAATTCCTATACCGGGCGTTAAGGAAGACCATTACAGTGTTTTGCCTCAACCTGTTTTTCCTACCTCATTATATGAAACAGTTTTATGTACATTTTTATTTTTAGTGTTATGGGCTATTAGAAAAAAGATTACGACACCTCTCATAATGTTTGGAATTTATTTAATACTTAATGGAGTAGAACGATTTGTAATAGAGTTGGTAAGAGTAAATAAAGCTTATAATGTTTCAAATTTTACCTTATCTCAGGCACAAGAAATTGCTTTAATGCTTATTCTCAGTGGAATTGTGCTTATCCTTTTTGCAAAGTTTAAGTATAGAAAATAATTTTATATATTTTAAATTTTT
>JANLVW010000672.1:0-3068 GCA_031364205.1 Ferruginibacter sp. | reverse complement strand
GGGGTAACTTCACACACAACCATTGATGCAATAAAAAGTTATTACGACAACATCATTAAATATCTCATTTTTGGAAATGTCCTAAAAAATGATACCTATCCTTTAAGTGTGAGTGCAGAAAGGCTAAGCCAGGCACAACATATTGCTGAACATGTTAAAAAACTGAAAGCAGACGCAGTAGCACATGGCAGTACCGGCGCAGGCAATGACCAGGTAAGATTTGATATGGTTTTTCAGACAATGATAGCCGATCTTGAGATTGTTACACCCATTAGAGATCTAAAATTAAGTAGAGAAGATGAGATAAGATTTCTCAGAGAAAATAATGTAAAGATGAATTTTGAAAAAGCCGGATACAGCATAAACAAAGGGTTGTGGGGCACTTCAGTTGGTGGTAAAGAAACCCTTACAAGTAAAGATTATTTACCGGATACAGCTTGGCCAACACCCGTTACATCTTTTGAAGAAAAGCAAATAATTTTGTCCTTTGAGCAAGGAGAATTAATTGGAATAAATACTGAGATATTTGAAAATAAAGTTGAAGCTATACAGGCGCTTCAGGCATTATCGCAACCTTATGGCATTGGTAGAGATATTCATGTTGGCGATACAATCATAGGCATTAAGGGCCGGGTTGGTTTTGAAGCCGCCGCACCGATTATTATCATTAAGGCCCATCATCTTTTAGAAAAACATACGCTTACAAAAAACCAGCTTTACTGGAAAGATCAGCTAAGCACTTGGTATGGCAACTGGTTACATGAAGGGCAATTACTAGATCCAACAATGCGCAACATTGAAAGTTTTTTAACCGATACGCAAAAACATGTAACAGGAAAAGTATTTGTAACGCTTTTGCCATATCGTTATTTACTTACAGGAATTGAGAGTGAAAATGATTTGATGAACAACAAATTTGGCAGCTACGGGGAAATGAACAATAGCTGGACAGGCGATGATGTAAAAGGATTTGCAAAAATATTCGGTAATCAAAATACTATTTATCAGCTTACCCACAATAAATAAAATGAGTACTAAAATTAATGTTGGTATTGTTGGCGGCGCAGGTTATACTGCGGGTGAACTTATTCGTTTGTTGTTAAATCACCCCAACGTTAATATAAATTTTGTGCACAGCAAAAGCAATACAGGCAAGCATTTATATGATATTCACAACGATCTCTTAGGTGATACTGATTTGATATTTGTGGAAAAGATTTCTGGTGTTGTGGATGTTATTTTTTTATGTGTTGGTTATACAGAAGCAAGAAAGTTTTTACAGGAAAACATTGTAAAATCTTCTACTAAAATAATTGATTTGTCAAATGATTTTAGGTTGGAGGGCAGCAATAACTTTGAAAATAGAAATTTTGTTTACGGCTTGCCTGAATTAAATAAAGAGCAAATAATACTTGCAAAAAATATTGCAAATCCCGGTTGTTTTGCCACCTGCATTCAGTTGGGATTACTGCCTTTAGCGAAAGAAAAATTATTAACCACAATTCATACAACCGGCATAACAGGCAGTACAGGCGCAGGGCAGGCTCTTCAGGCTACTTCACACTTTTCGTGGCGAAGTAATAATATTCAGGCTTACAAAACGCTGTCTCACCAGCATGTTGATGAAATAAAACAATCCTTAACTCAGCTACAGAAAAGTGAAGTAACATTAAATTTTATTTCATGGCGGGGAGATTTTTCAAGGGGTATTTTCGTGACCAGTTATTGTGAAACGAACTTAAGTTTAGATGACGCAAATGATTTGTATAAAACCTTTTATAAACCTCATCCTTTTGTGCATGTAAGCGATGTAATGATAGATTTAAAACAGGTCGTAAATACCAATAAATGTGTTTTAAATATTGAAAAAGTAAATAACCAGATTGTCATACACTCGGCTATTGATAATTTACTGAAAGGTGCATCTGGCCAGGCTTTGCAGAATATGAATTTAATGTTTGAATTGGAAGAGACAGTAGGATTACGACTGAAGGGTTCTAAGTTTTAAGTTATAAGTGTTAAGTTATAAGTATACAAAATTATAAAGAATTAAAAGTGTGGATTAAAGCACATGAATTTACATTAAAGGTTTATGAGGTTACGCAACATTTTCCAAGGTAAGAGGTTTATGGTATGAGCAGTCAAATGCGAAGAGCCGCATCTTCTATTTCTGCAAATATTGCTGAGGGCTGTGGTAAGTTCACACAACAAGATTTCGCCCGATATTTAAATATCGCATTAGGCTCTGCCAATGAACCTGAATATTTCATTTTATTATCGAAAGATTTAAAATTTATTTCCTAGATGATTATACGAGAATCAATCAAATTATAAATGAAATAAAAGCTATGCTAATTTCACTTATTTCAAAAGTCAGAAATAATAATGATAAGAATAAATCTATCACTTAAATTTTCTTCCCTAAAACTTAAAACATAAAAATTAAAATACAATATTTAAAACTTACAACTCCTACAAAAATGAAATTATTTAATGTTTACCCCATAAATCAAATCGCTATAGATCGTGCTGAAGGAAGTTATGTTTGGGATACCGAAGACAATAAATATCTTGATATGTATGGCGGACATGCTGTAATTTCCATTGGCCATACACATCCGCATTATGTAAAGCGTATTGAAGACCAGTTGCATAAAGTAGGTTTCTATTCCAACTCTATAAAAATTCCTTTACAGGTTGAACTGGCTGAAAAATTAGGTAAGATCTCTGCTAAAGAAGATTATCAGCTTTTCCTATGCAACTCAGGTGCCGAGGCAAATGAGAATGCATTAAAACTGGCTTCATTTTATAATGGAAGAAAAAAAATCATTGCTTTCAAAAAGGCATTTCATGGCAGAACATCTTTAGCAGTGGCTGCAACTGATAATCCAAATATTGTAGCACCGGTTAACGAAACGGACAATATTATTTTTCTTCCTTTTAACGATGAAGCCGCATTGGAAGCAACTTTTAAGCAACATGATATTTCATCTGTTATCATCGAAGGCATACAGGGAGTTGGTGGTATTAATGTAGCAACTGATTCTTTTTTACAAAAAATAAGAAGC
>JANLVW010000380.1:0-3553 GCA_031364205.1 Ferruginibacter sp. | reverse complement strand
CTAATTATGCTGTTTTCAATAACAGCATTCAACTTGGCAATGTTAACCTGCCAATGGTAACTTATTGCTATCCTGAAAGTCTTGCTTTATTTCAAAACAACACATCAAAAGTGCTGGAATCGATGCAACTCTTCCATAACAATTTTGGACCTTATCCTTTTATAAACGAAAAATACGGGCATGTACAATTTGGCTGGGGTGGCGGTATGGAGCACCAGACTTCTACATTTATTGTAACGCCAGATGAATCTTTAATGGCACATGAACTCAGTCATCAATGGTTTGGCGACAAAATTACCTGCAACAGTTGGGAAGATATCTGGTTAAATGAAGGTTTTGCAACTTACCTCGCAGCCTTTAATATGGAAACAAAATATCCATCTAGCGCACTCGCTAACAGAAAAAATGTAATCAACAACATCACATCACAACCGGGCGGCTCTGTAAAAGTGATGGATACTACTAACCTTAATCAGATTTTTAGCGGAAGGTTGAGTTACAACAAAGGAAGTTACCTCTTGTTTATGCTGCGCTTTACTTTGGGTGACGATGTATTTTTAAAGGCGCTAAGGCGTTATCAGCTTGATCCTGCATTGGTTTATGGAAATGCAACTACGGCTGATTTAAAAAGAAATCTAGAGATGGAAAGTGGTAAAAATCTTACTTACTTTTTTGACCAGTGGTATACAGGTCAGGGTTACCCAAGCTATCAGGTACAATGGAATGTGCTCGACAGTAATTGTGTAAATATTAAACTTTCCCAAACTACTTCTCACCCATCTGTTTCATTCTTTAAACTCCCGGTTACACTTAAATTTAAAAATGCTACGCAGGAAAAAACAGTTGTGCTTGATAATATTATAAATGGTGAAATGTTTATTAGATCGTTGGGTTTTGTTGCAGATACTGTATTGGTAGATCCCGGCCTTTGGCTGGTTACAAAAAACAACAGCACAGAAAAAACTACAGCCGTTAATAATGGCAGCTGTAAGCCCGCTCTGCCTCCGCCTGTTCCTGGTAACAATGGCGAAGGTATTGTTGATATTTTTCCAAACCCGGTAAGCAACCCTTTTACAATAAACATACACGATTTTAAAGATGATAAGGCGCTGGTGCAGGTATACAACAAATTAGGTCAAAAAATTTACAGCAAAAACATTTTGCTTACTTACGGTTCTGCTATGGTAAAAATACAATCAGCCAGTTGGGGAAGAGGAACCTATATTGTTGAAGTTACTGCTGCGGGTAAGACAGTACGAAAGCAGGTTATGAGGTAAGTAATTTTTTGTCTCTTTTTTGATGGATGATTATTTTTAAAGGTTGAAGAAAGTATGGCTAAAAAAGTGCGGGGCTTTGGTAAAAAGATATTTTATACGGTTACTTTTTTAATTACCTGTTCCATTTTTGCTTACTATTTTAAAGATCGTTTTAATAAACCCAATTTTATTCTCTACAAAGAATTTGGTATATATATTCCTGTAAATTATCAGATACACGGTATAGATGTGAGCAGGCACCAGCTGAATATTTCGTGGGATGATGTTAAGCAAATGAGGGTTAATAATGTTGCAGTTGGTTTTGCTTTTATAAAAGCAACAGAAGGCACTGATTTAATTGATGAACAATTTAATACAAACATGCGCAATGCCCTGGCGGTTGAAATCCCCAGAGGCGCTTACCATTTTTTTACGGGCAGCAAAAGCGGAAAATTACAGGCAGCAAATTTTGTAGAAAATGTTTATTTAAAAAAAGGAGATCTGCCACCTGTGCTTGATGTTGAACAGGCCAACGGCGCATCTGTAACCGACTTACAGCAGCATGTTGATGACTGGCTTAAACTTGTAGAAAAGAGATACAAAGTAAAACCCATTATTTACAGTATTATAAGTTTTTACAATAAATTTTTAGCAGGAAAATTTGATGAATATCCGCTTTGGGTAGCACATTATCTTGAAAAAAATAAACCCCGCATACAACGCAACTGGACGTTTTGGCAACACAACGAAACCGGCCATGTAAACGGCATTAAGGCTAATGTAGATTTCAATGTTTTTAATGGAGACAGTACTGCATTCAACAACATCCTTATAAAATAAACAGATTATTTTTCTTAAGTCGATATTGGCTTTTATTGGCAAAGGCTAATTTCACTATTCAACGAAACAATTAAATTTTTATAACTTTGGCAGATGGGAATGGAAGATGATACTCAGCTTTTTTTGGTAACCATTATGCAGACGGTTTCTTTGCTGATTTTATGGTTACTCATCAATATTTTTGTAGGGCTTTATTTAAAATTTGGTCTTTTTGATGACAGCCCATCTTTAAAAAACATTTTATATTATGCTGTTTTTATTACAGGATGTTTCTTTCTGTTTAAGCACATCAAAAAAAAGTGGAGTAAGGTTAGTGGGCAAATGTAAATAAATGTTTTTGCCGGCTAACTGCTGTGATCCTGTATTATCAACCATTGCCTTTTTATTTTTTTAAACAACAAAGTAAAAGTACCACCAATATCACCTACCAATCTTTTAAGGTGCCACTTTCCAACAACAGAATAATATTCCGGCGACAGCCGCTTCACATCAATCAATGTAAAATCAAGCTTACCCATGGCATCAATATCCGGATATCCTTTTTTATAATTCTTTAGGGTATTTTCCCAGCCATAGGTTGGGCCGTTTTTACCGATAAACATTAGGGAATCGTTGCGCCAATAACCGCCCATAAATTTTTCGAGGTCTCCGGTATTCCAGGCAACTGTCTGTTTGGAAAGTATATTTTTTATAAGCAAATCATCTGTAATTTTTTGAGCATTTGCGGCGTTACCTAAAAACGATAACAACAAAATGAATAGAAGTTTTTGCATTGTTTTAATTTTTTAAAATTTATATATACTGAATTATACAACTAAAAAAATTTTAATGCGCATGGTGTGGCGAACTGCATTTTCTTTTTGTACAAAGCCTGTAGTTTAAGTAATGAGCACTTACTATTAAAATAACAGCGGGAACTACAAAATAACCTTCTATGTGTAAAAAAAACTGTTTCGTTATGAGTAATAAAAAACCGGCTGTAAAAAGAAAAACCGGCAATGTATTCTTATGATGTGTTTTGTAACCATGCAGCAACGCATAAACTCCCACAGCAAAAGCCAGCAATATCATACCCCACTCAAAATATATATTGTGAATAATGTTTACACCAAATAATGGAAGGCTGGTAAGCAACAATGGCAACGCTATGCAATGTATTGCACAGGCAAGCGAAGTAGCAATTCCAAATCCGTCCCAGTTTATTTTTAGATTCATAGTCAATAACAAATATACAATTTTTGCACTAACGTTGCAAATAGTTTAAACACTTAACGAAGTTTTGCATTTTTCAAATGTACCTTTGCAGAGTTTACTTTTTAAGTGATGTACAAAAACGCTCCGGCAAGCAATATTTTAAAAAGCTTTTTGGCCTGACTACATTATTTATCAAAAAAAGTGATACCATGAATGAGTAAAAAAATAAAATTTTACCTGCTGTTTTTCGCTGTCTTATTGGG